>CAZACE010000169.1:0-4753 GCA_964483255.1 uncultured Oscillospiraceae bacterium | reverse complement strand
GAGCATAACGATGCATCGCTGCTGCGCGATATGGAGCATGCCGGCAGGCAGATTGAGGACGAAGCGCTGCGTGAAGCCATGAAGGACTGCGCGCTGGGCACGCCTGCCACGCGCGCGGCGATTATCGAGCGCTTGCTGGAGGTGGGCTATGTCCGCCGCAGCGGCAAGAACCTCGTCGCCACGCAAAAGGGCGTGCAGCTTATTGAGGCCGTGCCGCCGGAGATCGCTTCGCCGGAAACCACAGGCCGCTGGGAGCGTGCGCTTTCACAGATTGCCAAAGGACAAGACGGCGAAGTGCGCTTTCGAGAGGGCATCGCGCGTCTGGCTGCTTTTCTTGTCCAGCATGCAGCGTCTGCGCCGGATGTTCCCTTTGAAAAGGAAGAACGCCGGGGAAAGGGAGCGCGCAGGCCGAAAGACATGGGACTGACCTGTCCCATCTGCGGGCAGGGAAAGATGGCCGAAAACTCGAAAGGATATTACTGCACGCGCTATCGAGATGGATGTAAGTTCACCATCTGGAAAAACGAGCTTGTGCGCGCAGGCGGGCCGGAAATCAGCGAAAAGCTGCTCCGGCTCTGCGTGGAAAAAAAAGAGGTGCGCGGCTCTACCGGCACCATCTACTATGAAAATGGAAAGGTTCGCTTCGTTCCGTCAGCAAGATAGAAGCGAAGAAAATCAGGCGAGGCAGGTAAGAGCATGAAATACTACGATCAGACGGATTTTGACAAGAGCAAGAAGGAAAAGAGCGCTGCAATCCGCAAGACGCTGCTTTTCATGCTGCCGTTCCTTGCGGCGGCGGTTGCCGGTTTTGTGCTTCGCATTGAGCCGCTCTGTGCGCTGAGCCTGTTTCTTGCAGGTGCGGTCGTCATTTTTCTGTATGATCTTTGCGTGAAGCCGGCGCTGCGCTACGATGCGTATCTCGCGGAGGCGCACAGCGGCCTGACCCGTCAGACGGTCGGCGCTCTGGTGCGCATCGGTCAGGATCCCGTCTATCAGGACGGCGTGAATTTCTACGAGGTGATCCTCAACATTTATGAGGACATGGACGAAGAGGGCGAGCGCCGCTTTCTGCTCGACGAAAAGAAGGAGATGCCTGCCAAGTGGCTCGGCCGCGATATCGTCGTGACCAGCCATGGAAGCTATCTGCTGGAGGCTCGGGCGGTGGAGGAAATTGCATGAGCGCGCGCCGCAATCGCGCGGTCTTTCTGCTGCTGATCGCATTTATCGCAGTGCTGATGTTTCTGCTGAACAGCCAGACGCCGCTGATGATGGATGATTACGATTACAGCTTCTCGTGGAGCACGGGCGAGCGCCTTGCCGGCGTGAAAGATATCATCCGCTCACAGGCGGCGCACTATATGGCCTGGGGCGGGCGCAGCATTGCGCATTTTATTGCGCAGCTGTTTTTGTATTTGGGCAAGCCCGTGTTCAACGCGGCCAATACGGTTATGTACGTGCTGCTTCTGCTTGAAATCTATGCGCTCTCCAAGCGCTGTGAAACCGCTTGGGACTGGCGGCCGATCCTGATGGGGCATCTGCTGCTGTTTGCGGCGGTTGAGTTTTTCGGCGTAGCGTTTCTGTGGCTGGATGGTGCATGCAATTACCTCTGGGGCACGGCCCTGGCGCTTGTACCGCTGCTCATTGGCAAAAGCGAACGCGAGGGCGGCATTTTTGACAGCGATCAGCCTGTTTGCTGGCTTGCTGTACCGATCAGCTTTCTTGCCGGGTGGACCAACGAGAATACAGCCTGCGGCGTGCTGGGCGCGCTTATGCTGCTGCTCATCTGGGACATTGTCAAACGCAGAAAGATCCGTACATGGCGCATTGTGAGCCTTGCCGCCCAGGCGCTGGGCGTTTGCGTCATGCTGCTGGCGCCGGGCAATTTCGCGCGCGCGGCGGAGGGGGCTTCCCGTTCCTTTGTAATGGAGATGATCTATCGCGCAGCGGTCGTTTGCTATTGCTCGCTGCGCTATGCCGGCATTCCCGCAGGGCTGTGTGCAATTGCGATGATTGTCGCGGTCAAAAAGAAGGTGCAGCTGCGCTGCGAGTGGCTGTGCGTGCTGGGAATGAGCGCTGTGCTCAGCGCAGGCGCTTTGATTGGCTCTCCGCAGATATCGGACAGATCGTTCACTGCTGTGATTGTGCTGGCGATCTGCGCGCTGCTTTGCGTGATGGCGGATAAAAAGCCCGTTTCTGATCGCCACAGCCTGCATGTGGGCGTGGCGCTTTGGCTGGTTTGCGCGGTGCTTGGCGTGCATGCATACGGTGCGGTCGCGGAGCATGGAGAGAGCTGGAGGCGGCAGGTGGCCGCCATTGAGCTGGCCGTGCAGGAAGGGAAAGAGGAAGTGACGGTATCCTCCGTGCCTTCCGTATCCCGCTATACGATGGATATTGCGCTCTCGTCCGATTCCCTTCAATGGCCCAACAGTACGCTGGGCAAGTATTACGGAGTCCGCATTGCGGGAAAGTAATTGCGGCAAAAAAGTGAAATTTTGATGAAATAAGGGTTTTACCCTGCAAAATTGATGGGCCGCGCGTGCATACATGGCATGCGCGGCTTGACATTTGTGCGGCGTATAATTATAATGTAACGTATATTGCCGAATAGCGGCTGAAAGGAAGAGAACGAAACATGAAAAAGAGGATCGCGCTGATCGCCATGCTGCTTGTGGCGGCTCTGACGCTCTCCGGCTGCAACCTGATCGGTTACGACGCGGAGCTCGATGGTGCGCAGGTGGTGGCTAAGGTCAACGATACCGAGATCACGAAGGCGGAATGGCTGGCCTATCGCGATTATATTGTCGAATATGAGCAGCAGTATATGCTCCAGTATTACGGCTTCTCCATGCCCGTGGATGAGAGCATGATGGCGTCCTACAACGAGCTGGCCCTGGAGCAGCTGGTTGAGTCCAGCGTCATTCAGGATAAGCTCGCCGAGCTGGGCATGGATCCGCTGGGCGAAGAGGATCAGGCTGAAGTCGACGCTTACGCCGACGATATGGTCGAGCTCTACAAGATGCTCATCCGTTTCCAGTACTATCCGGAGGTGGAGACCGTCGAGGAAGAGGCTGAGCGCCTGGCTGCCGAGGAGAATCCGGGCGAGCCGGTTGCGACCATGACCGACGCCGAGCTTGACGCCCTGCTCAATGAGGAACTCGCCGCCATCGGCTATACCCGCGAGTACTTCCTGGAGAGCCAGAAGATCGCCGTTCAGCAGGAGATGCTGCGCGAGCATGTCACTGCTGACGTCGAGGTTTCCGACGATGAGGTCAAGGCCGAGTTTGACAGCCTTGTGGCCACCCAGAAGGAAACCTACGATGCGACCCCGGCTTCCTATGCCTATGCCGAGCAGAACGGCCTGGATCTGTATTATATGCCGGAAGGCTATCGCGGCGTGAAGAACCTGCTGGTGATGATCGACTCTGCGAAGCAGAGCGAGATCTCTGCCCTGCAGAGCGAACTGACCACCGCCAAGAACACACTCAACAGCGGAAATGCCCAGATTGAGGAAATGAAGGCCGAGGATACCGCCGAGCTGGACGCCGAAGCAAAGGCTGCTTATGACGAGCAGATCGCTGCGCTCGAGGAGCAGGTGGCTGCCGCTCAGGCGACCATTGACGAGACCCAGGCGAAGCTGGATGCTGCGAAGGAAGCCGCCTTTGCCGAGATCCTGCCCACCGCGCAGGAGGCGCTTGAAAAGGCGCTTGCCGGCGAGGACTTCGACGCTCTGATCGAAACCTACGGCAAGGACACCGGCATGACTGTTGAGCCGGCGAAGACCCGCGGCTATCTGGTCTGCGATGGCCTGTCTATCTACGAGCAGAACTTCCAGGATGCCGCGATGGCGCTGGAGAATGTGGGCGATATCTCTGAGCTTGTTGAGACCAGCTACGGCTATCATATCCTGCAGTACACCTGCGATATCGAGGGCGGCGCTGTGGAATACACCGATGAGATCAAGGAAGCCATCCATGCTGACCTGCTGACCACCGCTCAGGACGCCGCCTATGAAGCGGCTGTGACCCAGTGGGTGTCTGCTGCGAAGGTGGAGACCTTCCCCAAGGTTATGGAGTAATCCGACCGCAAATCAAGCAAGCAAAAGCAAAGCGCTTCAGGCGAAAGTCTGAAGCGCTTTTGTGTTGTGAACGGCTTGTGCGGCATAGAATACTCCCAAGGAGGGGAGAGCATGCGCAGGTGTACCCTGCATGTAAGGCGCAAACTGGGCGGACTGCTCGCCCTTGGCGGTGTGATGCTCGTATTTGTCTGCCTGCCGATGGAATTATTCCTGATCGTGGTGGGCGTTGGGATGACGGTGCTGGGCTTCATTCTGCTGGATCTTTGAGGTGTGAGGAGGGGGACTCATGGCAGTAAGGATGATCTGTATCCGTGCGCCGAAGGTGGTGCGCATCGTATGCCGGTGGTTTGGCAGGAGAAAAAGGGAAGAACAATGAGGAAAAGAAAAACACCCGGCTTCGATAAGAAACCGGGTGTCCTCATGTCAATATGGACAATTACAGAGCACGCTCGACCTTGCCGCTGCGCAGGCAACGGGTGCAGACGTTCATGTGACGAACGGTGCCGCCGACGGTCACGCGAACACGCTGGGTGTTCGGCAGCCAAACGCGGTTGCTCTTGCGGTTGGAGTGGCTGACGTTGTGGCCGCTGATAGCGCCCTTCTGGCAAACCTCACAAATCTTTCCCATGATCACACCTCCTTCTGGTGCGTAAACAGTCATAACACGATCATTTTAGC
>CAZACE010000168.1:0-4765 GCA_964483255.1 uncultured Oscillospiraceae bacterium | reverse complement strand
AGAAAAACCGGAGCGCCGCCGCCCCGGTTATCCCTTATTTCTTTATGTTTCTGCCCGCGCCGCTGATGCATGCCAGCGCGTAGAAGAGCATTACATTGCTCGGGCGCATTGCGCCAAGCGGATCGCTTTCCATCATGCCCGTCATCAGGCAGCCGACAACGAGCATGCACAGCGCGCGCGTGCCGGCCGCAGCCGTACCCGGCGCAGCAAAGAACACGCGCCAAACCTGCGGCACAATCAGCAGGAAGAACAGGCACAAAAGCACAAAGCCGATCAGACCGTAATCCAGAATAAACTGCAGATACGTATTGTGCGCCTGATTGGCGCCAACGCCTTCCAGCGGCGTGCCGATGAGGATATCGCGGCTGGTGCGGCCCATGCCATTGCCGATCAGCATGTACTTGGGCTTCTCCCGCCACAGATTAAAGATATTCTTCCATACATCCGTGCGTCCGGTAAATGTGCCCTCGCCCATACCGCGCGCTTTCTGGGGCGCATTTTGCTCCTGCTGCGCAGGTTCGGTTTCTTCGGCAATCGCAACCCACGGCTTTTCCTGCACATAAAAACGCAGCGCAGCGTTCGTCAGCCCGCTTGCGGCCAGATAACCGCTCACCAGCACCACACATGCAGCGAGCACGCCCGCCGCATGGCGCACCAGCTTTTTCGGATGCCATCTGCCGCTGGCCACCATGCCATAGCAGCCCACAGCCAGGCCGGCCAGCAGCGAATAGCGCGCTGTGCGGCTCTGGGAAAGCACCGTGACCACCATGGCCATCAGCGCCGGAATCAGATGTGCGGCCTTCGCCAGCTTACCCTTTGCACGGCACACACCCATCAGGCAGAAGAAGCTCGCGCACATCGCCAGCATGCCCGTGGTATTATAATGCGCGCCGGAGCACAGATGCGCCTTGAGATACACGCCGAAACCAAACTCAGCGGGATTATCGCTGCCCAGGCCCATGGCCGCAGCCAGCAGCAGCGCGCCGCAGAAAACAAACGTGATCACCGCGCCCAGCGCGCCGGCCAGATCCATGCCCTTCCCAAGCTTCTTCTCCTCCATCGAGGAGCCCAGCGCATAGACGCCAAAGAAGATGATCGCGTGATTCTGCCAACTATAGATGTTGTTTTGCGTCAGGCCGAAGCGCAGCATGAACGGCACAAGCAGCCACACGAACAGCACAAGCAGCACGGCGATATCCCATCTGACCGGCTGCCTTCCCCGCTTTACACGGCAAACCAGATGCACAATCGCCAGCGCCAGTCCCCAGGGAACCAGCACGTTCAGCTCAATCCAGCCGCGATACATGCCCAGCTTGCCCGGGGTGAACATACCCGTGACCATAAAGGCCATCAGCGCATACACGCCCGGATTGCCCAGCAGGGCAAGCAGGCCGCTGCGCACAAGTTCAGTCGTCTTTTTCATGGCCGTCCTCCAATTCATCGATTAATTGTCCCTCTGAATCAAAGAAAAGGGCAGGGAATCCCCCACCCTTTTTATAGCATTATTCGCCCAGCACGTCAACAGGCGCTTCCTGCACGGCCGTTTCCACAGCGGCATTCTCCGCCTGCGGATTCTTGGGGCCGCGGCGGCCGCGGCGGCTGCGGCGGCGGCGGGAAGATGCCGGCTTGTCGCCGCGCTCGGCGCCCTTCTCGCCCCTGCCCTCCTGCTCAGCGCGCTCAGCCTGACCCGCCAGCATGATCACCACGCGGCGGTTCGGCTCCTCGCCCTCGGAGTGGGTGGTCACACCCGGATGATTCTGCAGCGCCGTGTGCAGCACGCGACGCTCGTACGGATTCATCGGCTCCAGCACAACCTTGCGGCCGGTCTTGGTCGCGCGGTTGGCCATGCGCTGCGCCAGACGGCGCAGGCTGTCCTCGCGCTTGGCGCGATAATTCTCGGTATCCAGCGTCACGCGGATGTAGCCCTCACGGCCTTTGTTTACCTGCAGGCTGGTCAGATACTGGAGCGCATCCAGCGTCTCGCCGCGGCGGCCGATGAGGATGCCCAGCGTATCGCCGATCATGTGAATATACAGGCCGTCCTCGCGGGTGTCGTCCACATAGACGTCCACCTTCACGTTCATCAGGCCGGTCACTTCCATCAGGAAGCGCTGCGCCTTGCCGGCCGGGGTGTCCTCCGCGTGGAGAACCGGCGGCTCGGTCGGGGTGAACGGCTTGGCCGGAACCATCGGCGCATACTCGCGCGGCGCCTTCTCCTCGGCATTCTTCTCCGCCTTGGCCGGCTTTTCAGCCTTCGGCTGACGCGGCTTCTTCGGAGCGCGCGGCTTCTCGGCCTTCGGCTCGCCCTTCTCTTCCGGCTCGGCTTCGGCCTTCTTATCAAGCTTCACTTCCGCCTTCTCAGCCTTCTTTTCAAGCTTGACTTCCGCCTTCTCAGCCTTCTTCTCGGCCTTCTTTTCGGCCTTGACCTCGGCCTTCTCAGCCTTCGCTTCCGGCTTCTGCTCGGCCTTCTTCTCCACCGGCTTGACTTCCGGCTTCTTTTCGGCCGGCTTCTTCTCCTGCTTGGGAGCCTGCTTCTTGCGCTGCGGCTCGCTGAGGCTGAAGGAGCTGAGCAGATCGCTCAGGCCTTGATCGTCATCCTTCTCGTCTTCCATGACGGTCAGGCGGACGCAGGCCGGCTTGCTGCCGAACAGGCCGAACAGACCCTTGGCGCCTTCCTGAATGACGTCCACATGCACGTCCGCGATGGTTACGCCAAGCGCGGCAAGGCCGGCGTCAATCGCTTCCTGCGTCGTTTTTCCGGTAAATTCCTGGCTGCGCATCAGATGCCAACCTCCTCAGCAGTGGCCGCCTTGCGGTCCTGAGCCTTGAAATACTTGTCAAAGGCAATATGCTCGACAAGCGCGTAAACGTTGGAGATGACCCAGTACAGCGCGAACGCAGAGTTGTAGATCGCACAGAAGTACAGGGACATGAAGGTCATGACATAGATCATGGTCTTCTGGCTGCCCGCCTGCGGGTTGGCCTCCATGGTCTGAGCCATGGTCATTTTCTGCATGAGCACCTGAGTGAGAACGGAGAGGATCGGCAGGATGAACCAGCCGTTGCCCTGCTCATAGATGGTGAACTTGATGATGCCCAGGATGCTCAGATTGCCCAGGCCGGTGATCGGCGCAACATACGGCGCATACGCCTCAGAGGCGATGAACGGCGCAACGACGGTATCGATGAACTCGTTAACGGCAGAGGCGTCGGCCAGAGAGAGCGCCTGCGGAATGGTGCCCGCGGCGGCCAGCTTGGCGCTGATGTCGTTCCAGACGCTGAAATCAACCATGCGCAGGGACTGGGCGTCCGGCAGGTAGGTCGCGAACGGGCTGTCCGGCATCCAGAGGTTCTTGATCCACAGGAAGCCGTCAGTCAGCGTGCTCGGGTCGATGGTCGGGTTGTGATAGAAGGTGAGGAACTGGGTGACGAGCTGCTCGTTGGCGAAGGTACGCATGGCGTAGAACATCGCGAACAGAACAAACATGGAGAGGATCATCGGCAGGCAGCCGCCCATGGGGCTGACGCCCTCCTTGCGGTAGAGCTCCTGCAGCTTCTGATTGAGCTTTTCCTGATCGTCCTTATACTTCTCCTGCAGCGCCTGCATCTTGGGCTGCACGGCGGTCATGCGCTGGGTGGACTTGCGGCTCTTGAGGTTGAGCGGCATGATCACCAGCTTGATCAGGACCGTAAAGACGATGATGGTCACAGCATAGTTGTTGATAATGGTGTGCAGACCCTTAATCAGGGTCAGCAGCAGCGAATTGAGAAAACCCATGGACGTTACGTCCTCCTTGCTTGTGCGTTTTCTATCTTTGCTTTTTTACAAGCGATTGTCTCCCGCGTGCGTGGCTTTCGTCACGGCACGGGGTCGTTGAGATCCCCCTTGTAGAAGGGATGGCAGCGCAGAATGCGCCGCACGGCGAGATAGCCGCCCTTGATGACGCCGTATTTCTCGATCGCCTCAAAAGCGTACTGGGAGCAGGTCGGATAGAAGCGGCAGCAGGGCGCATGCCTGAGATACTTGCGATAAAACCGGATCGCACGAAGCATCAGGGATTTGATCACGCCGGATCGCCCGCCTTCTTCTCTTCTGCCTTGGGTTCGTCCTGGCCAGTTTTAGGCCCGGTGACGAGTCTGTTCTGTTTGCGCAGCAGGTACTGCATGGAACGGCACAGCTTGTCAAAATCGGCTGTAGCTGCACTCTGTCTGGCAATGAACACATAGAGCCCCGGCTTCATCTGGGGCAGCAGGGGCGCGCAGGCCGCGCGCAGACGGCGCTTGATGCGGTTGCGCACAACGGCGCAGCCCAGCTTCTTGCCCACGGAGAATCCAACCTTGAGCACATTCGAGCGCGCATAGAGCATGACCATCTCATGCGAACCGCCGGACGTACCGCGGCGATATACATATTTAAACTGCGCGTTCTTTTTCAGGCTGTACGTTCTTTGCAAGGTCTTGTGGCCCCCCAAGTGCGCGCCGCGCTTGCCGCACGGTTCGCGCGCAATATCCTCTACATAATAAAAAGGTCCGCTCCCGGTCTTGCCGGGCCGGACCGAAACGCCCGCAGGCAAAAGCCCGCGGGAACAGGCGGCGAATCATCACCGCCGTGTCATATCAATCAGACGGGGTTGGAAACGGTCAGGCGGGCGCGGCCACGAGCACGACGGCGGGCAAGCACCTTACGGCCATTCTTGGTGGACATACGGGAACGGAAGCCGTGCACCTTCGCGCGCTGACGCTTCTTGGGCTGATAAGTTCTGAC
>CAZACE010000167.1:2003-4771 GCA_964483255.1 uncultured Oscillospiraceae bacterium | reverse complement strand
GCATGAATGCGGTCTTATTCGTCATATATATGTATGGGAAATGCGCAAACGCCTAAGAATTGCCAAAAAGCCTTGAAATATGCTTTGGATGTGGTTTATACTACATCATGAAGTGAACTGTCAATCTGAGGAGGGCTGACCATGTTTTGTCCCCATTGCCATAACAAGATTCCGGACGGATCGAACATCTGTCCGCTGTGCTATTCCAATCTGGCGGGCCTGAAGCCGCAGCATACCGCCGTGCCGAAGGATCCCGCTGCGCCGCAGGAGCAGGCTGCGCCCGTGCGCAAGAGCACGAAGAGCAGCAAGAGCGGCAAGAAGCCGGCCTACACCAAGGGCAGCCGCGGCGGCAAGAAGAATGCGGACAAGACGCCGATGATCATCGCGTTCGGTCTGATTGTGATTCTGATTGTGATCATCGCGCTGATTGTCAAGTCCATGTTTGGCGCGGGCGAGCCGGCCAAGGTGCAGCCGACGAATACGTCGGCTGTGCAGCAACAGCAGCAGAATGCCCAGGCGGGCGACTTCATCGTTTTCGGCGCGACGCCGACGCCGACTGCACGTCCTGTTGTGACGCCGACCCCGGCGATTGAAGTGACGCCGACCCCGGCGCCCGTTGAGGCGAAGACCTATGTCACGCTGCGCAAGGGCGACGAAGGTCCGGATGTTGTGACGCTGCAGCAGGCGCTGGCTGAGCTGGGCTATCTCAACGGCGCGGCAGACGGCAACTATGGCACGGGAACGCAGACGGCTGTTAAGAAATTCCAGGAGGATAACAATCTGGACGCCGACGGTATTGCCGGCAAGATGACGCAGGAAGCGCTGTATGCGAAGTCTTCCGTGACCCCGATTCCGGAGACGACCGTGGGTCCGGACGATATCATGGACCTGCCGGGCTGATCATGACGAACGAAGAGGCTGTAGAGAGATTCTTTACAGCCCCTTTTCGGTTCATATTCAACCATTCTCAAAGAATCGATCTGTAAGCGCGAAGCGAAGAAGGGAGTCTGAGGGATGGAATCCCTCAGGCGGGTTTTAGGGCGGCAGCCCTAACGTACCGCCCCTCGTCGCCGAAGCGCTTGTGTCTGGAGCGTATCATATGAAAAAACATATTTGCATTCTGCTGATCCTCGCCTGCCTGCTGCCTGTGTGTGCGCTGGCTGCGCCCGTGCTGGAGCGCGTGGTGCCGGGCGATGCGTCGCTGGTGAGCGGGCAGGACGGCTGGTATTTTGATTTTTCTGCCAGCGAGGGCGGCACGTTGGCCATGCAGCTGCTCAGCGGCGAGACGGGCGGGTTTGTCTGCGACGCCGGCGCGATGGCCGTGGAAGCAGGAAACGGCCGCATGCACTGGAACGGCATTCTGCCGGACGGTACGGCTGCGCAGGCGGGCGATTATATGGCGCAGGTGCAGCTCAAAAACTTCTGGGGCGAGGAGAGCGACAGCAGCGTTTTTTCGCTGCATATCTTTGCGAGCGAAGCGGAGCGCAGTGAAAACACGCTTGACCTGAGCACGCTTGTGGCCGAGGAGGCCGCCAGTTGGGAAGAGGACGAAATCCTGCCTGAGACGCTTGCTCTGCAGGAGGAAACCGCCATTCCGACGGCGACCGGCTTCTGGGATATGAACCCGGATGACTACGACCTGACCAATCCGGAGCATCAGCAGGCGATCTGGGATCTGATGATGCAGCCGATCACGGTGCTCGATGGCGAGCAGACGGAGAATATCTACATTACAAACGAGCCGGGCATCAGCGCGCGCCCCTATAAGGAGAACTGCGTGGGCGAGCTGCACGGCCAGAGCCAGGGCGTGAATGTGCTGGCCATTGAAGGCGATTACGCGCTGATCGAGGCATATACCAACGACGGCACGAAGACCGACAACAGCTACATGGAATCCATCGCGGCGAGCAAGGTGCAGGGCTACATCAAAAAGAGCCGCCTGATCACGAAGACGCCCAGCGACAAATACGCGCTGCTGGTGGACAAGCTGCGCCAGAAGCTCTATATCTTTGAAGCGGGCAGGATTATCAGCTCGCTGGACGTCTCCACCGGTCTGAATACGAAGAGCCAGCCCTACAACGAGACTCCGGCGGGCGAATTCCTCGTCGTCAGCTGGACGGGCGACTTCAAGGCAGGCTCCAGAACCATCGGCCGTTTTGCCCTGCGCATCAACGGCGGCACGCTGCTGCATGAGGTGCTCCACGATGTGGGCGCGGACGGCACGACGAAGATCTACGACAACTACGAGCCGCAGCTGGGCTACAAGGCCAGCCACGGCTGCGTGCGCATCCCGCGCAGGAAGAACGCCGACGGCATCAACATGCAGTGGCTATGGGACAATCTGGAGAAGAACACGAAGGTCTTCATCTGGGAGGACAAGGGCCGCAGGATGTACGATCCGGAGCTGCCGGATCCGGATATGACGCTCTATCGCAACCCCGACGGCGGCAGCAACTATCATCTGGATCAGAACTGCTCGGGCGTGAAGGACAAGTTCCTGCCGCTCACGGGCGATTTCACCTATGCGGATCTGGACGGTGAATTCAAGAAGCTGACGCCGTGCGTTTACTGCGGCGCGCCGCTGAAGAAATCGGAACTCTACAAGCGCTACGAGGCTTCGGCTGAGCAGATCGGCGCCGAGATCACCGACGAGGTGAAGGCGGCGTTCGGCGTGGAGTGAGGGGGACGTTGGGGCGCAGCCCCAAACCCCGCCCGGGGATGTAATCCCCGGACCCCTTCTTCGCTTCGCACATATGGATTACGGCTGA
>CAZACE010000167.1:0-1993 GCA_964483255.1 uncultured Oscillospiraceae bacterium | reverse complement strand
CGAGGTGAAGGCGGCGTTCGGTGTGGAGTGAGGAGAGCGTTGGGTACGTTGGGGGGTTTATCCCCAAACCCCTGACAAGGGGTTTTATCCCTTGTCCCTTCTTCGCTTCGCGCATATGGATTGCTGCTGTATGAGAAGGACGAAACTGAGAGCGATGCAAATGCATCGCTCTTTTTTCTTCTATAATAATACATGAAGCGGATTGGAAAGAAAAAGAGAAAAGGGATTTCGGAAGCGGCCGTTCGGACCGCTTCTTTTCATCTGAGGGCAGGGGCGGATGAAAAGAAAAATGGGCAGACGTCTGATGTTTCAGAAAAAGTGTTGAAACGCTTTAAAGTGCTAAAGCGAAGAGGTGATAGACTTGTATACCAGTAAACAAGTCCAGATTCAAAAAGTGTTTATTGTGCAAAACGACGAAAAACGGGGTGAAAATGGGGTTTAAAATGGTGGAATTTTGCTTTTGTAAAAATATGATACGCGTGGATAAGTGTGCATGGAATTGCGGAATGACACGCCTGGACGAGTGGATAAACATAAGGCTTGATCAATGGGCGTTAAAAGCTTCGAAAAAGCCTGATAATGCTTGATTTTTTTGATCTGGGCAAAAAACGGGCGGCGTAAAAGAAAGTTCAAAAAATTCGAAAAAAATTTCAAAAAAGGTATTGCGCTTTTTCGAGTTTTAGAATATAATGCAGAAGATGTCTGCAAAGGGGATGAAGTGACAGATTGCTCACTGGCCGGTGAGGTAACTGTCATGGACCATGTCCGCGAATCGGACGACGGCTCAAGACCGTTATGCAGGGCAAAGAAAAGCCAAGCAGTCGTACTTGAGTACGAACAAGGAGGAAAAGAAATGGCCAGCAAGAAAATTCGCATCAAGCTCTGGGCTTACGAGCACAGCCTCGTCGACCAGGCTGCTGAGCGCATCGTCGAGACCGCTCGCCGCACCGGCTCCAAGGTGTCCGGCCCGATCCCGCTCCCCACTGAGAAGGAGATCGTGACGATCCTGCGCTCCCCGCACAAGTACAAGGATTCCCGCGAACAGTTCGAGCAGCGCACCCATAAGCGCCTGATCGACGTTCAGAACCCCACCCGCGCCACTTTCGACGCGATGGAGAAGCTCGATCTGCCGGCTGGCGTTGAGATCGAGATCAAACTGTGATCAGGAGGTAAGTTGAGATGAAGAAAGGTATCGTCGGCAAGAAGATCGGCATGACGCAGATCTTTACCGAGGACGGCCGCCTGATCCCGGTCACCGTTATCGAGGCAGGCCCCTGCCCGGTCGTTCAGAAGAAGACCGTGGAGAAGGACGGCTACGAGGCCATTCAGGTTGGCTTCGACGCTTACGCCCCCAATCGTGCTGAGAAGCTCGTCAACAAGCCGGTCAAGGGTCACTTCGCGAAGGCGAACGTTGCTCCCTGCCGCAAGCTGCGCGAGCTGCGCCTTGACGACTGCAGCGCCTACAATGTTGGCGACGAAGTGAAGGTCGATGTGTTCGCCGCTGGCGACAAGATCGACGTGACCGGCACCTCTAAGGGCCACGGCTTCACCGGCGTCATCCAGCGCTGGAACCAGCACACCGGCCCGATGGCCCACGGCTCCAAGTATCACCGTGGCGTCGGCTCCATGGGTGCCAACTCCACGCCGTCCCGCGTGTTCAAGAACAAGCACATGTCCGGCCACTACGGCGTCGACCGCGTCACCGTTCAGAACCTGAGCGTCGTGCGCGTTGACACCGAGCGCAATCTCCTGCTGGTCAGGGGTAACGTGCCGGGCCCGAATGGCGGCACGCTCGTGATCCGCGATTCCGTTAAGGCCTGATAAGGAGGAACCGTCACAATGCCTAAGATTGCAATGCTGAATCAGGAAGGCGCCAAGGTCGGTGAGATCGAGCTGAGCGAAGCCATCTTCGCCTCCGAGATCAACGAGAGCGCCATCCACCTGGTTGTTCGCAGCCAGCTGGCCGCCAAGCGCCAGGGCACCCAGTCCGCCA
>CAZACE010000166.1:0-4774 GCA_964483255.1 uncultured Oscillospiraceae bacterium | reverse complement strand
CGGGCCTCCATCGGCGATGAGCACTGCCGGCGGCTTGCTGATCATGTCGATCACATCCATGCGGAAGCCGTCGATGCCTTTTTGAACCACCAGTGCATCATGTCGTAGACCTCGTGGCGAACCGCCTCGTTCTCCCAGTTGAGGTCCGCCTGCTCTCTGGCAAACATGTGCAGGTAGTATTCGCCCGTAGTTTCGTCATATTCCCAGGCCGGGCCGGAGAAGACGCTGCGCTCGCCATTGGGATAGCCGCCGCCGAAGCCCTTTCGCCAGACATAGAAATCGCGCTTAGGGTTGTCCCTGGAGGATTTCGACTCCTGGAACCACTCGTGCCCGGTGGATGTATGATTGACCACCAGATCCATCACGATGCGAATGCCGCGCTTGTGCGCCTGATCGAGCAGCTCGTCAAAATCCGCCATCGTGCCCAGTTCCGGGGCAATGGCGCGATAATCGCTGATGTCGTAGCCGCCATCCACGCCGGAATTCTTGTAGCAGGGATTCAGCCAGATGACGTCGACGCCCAGCTCCTTGAGATAATCCAGCTTACCGATGATGCCGCGCAGGTCGCCCAGACCGTCGCCGTCTGCATCCATGAAGCTCTTGGGATAGATCTGATAGACGACCGCTTCCCTGAACCATTGACTCTTATTCATCGAGCACCCTCACATTCTCGCGGCCAAACGCGCTGAACACCTTATTGAGATTGTTTTCCGCCTGCTTCTTCTCCTGCTCCTGCGCGGCAAGAATCGCCTTGTCCGATTCCTGCACGCTGCCCTCCAGCGCCGCGCGGAACGTGCAGGGATAGCCCGCCGCCTGCGTAAGCGCTGCGGCGACCTGCGCGTTTTTCTCCTGCATGGAGAGCATCTTTACATACATGCCGCCGCTGATCTTGTCAAAGACGACGGTGAACAGCCCGTTTTCTCCGCTGACCAGCCGGCCAAAGCGCACAAGGCCGTAAAGCCTTGGATCCTTCTTCATCACGCGCACGGCCTCCTGCCAGATGCGCTCAGCGTCCGGCGCAGGGCCCGCCGGCGCGACGGCCATGGTCTGCGCAGGCTGCACGCGACAGGACTCGCCCGCGCTCTCCTGCTTTTGCGCGGCAGGCTTCGCCTTCGGACTCGCCACGGCGATCGCGCCCTCGCGAATCTTGCGCTCCAGCTCGTCCACGCGGCTGATGAGCGCCTCCAGCTGCAGGCTCTCCTCCGGCTCGCAGGCGCGAAGCGCAGCCGCCTCCAGGGCAAAGCGCGGCTGCGCGGCCCATTTCATGTCGGTTTCGCTTTGCAGGAACAGATCCAGCATGCGCATCAGGCGCACATGCGAGGTTCTTCTCGCCTGCTCTACGTAGGCGGCCGCGTCCTCCTGCGTCACCTCCAGCAGCTGCGCCGTGTGGTTTTCGCCGCAGACGTCGGCGAGCATGAGGTTTCGCAGATGGCCGCTCACATCGCGCACAAACACCTGCACCTCGCGGCCCGCGCGCATCATCTCGTCAATGAGCGTAAGCGCGCCAATGGCATCCGCGCCGATGAGCTTATCCGCAAATTCAAAGAGGAAACGCTTATCCGCTGCGCCGAGCACCTGAAGAACCAGCGCTTCCGTGAGGCCTTCGCCGTCCTCCTGCGCATAGCCCAGGCACATATCCATGATCGACCAGGCGTCGCGCATGCCGCCCTCGGCCGCGCGCGCAATGCGCGCAAGCGCCGCCTCCTCGGCCTTAACGCCGCCCTCTGAGAGCGCCACGCGCAGGCGATCCACGATCTGATGCGCAGGAATCCGGCCAAAGTCGAACCGCTGACAGCGAGAGAGGATCGTTGCCGGGAGTTTTTGGGGCTCCGTCGTCGCCAGAATGAACACGACGTAGCTGGGCGGCTCTTCCAGCGTCTTGAGCAGCGCATTGAACGCGCCCTGGGAGAGCATGTGCACCTCGTCGATGATGTACACGCGGTAGCGTCCGGACTGCGGCGGATACTTCACCTTCTCGCGCAGATCGCGGATCTCGTCCACGCCGTTGTTGCTCGCCGCGTCAATCTCCAGAATATCCAGACTGCTCTCGCTTTCAAGCGCGCGGCAAACGCCGCAAACGCCGCAGGGCTCGCCGCGATCGGGATTTTCGCAATTGACTGCGCGCGCAAAGACCTTCGCCGTCGAGGTTTTTCCCGTGCCGCGCGTGCCGCAGAACAGATACGCATGCGCAATGCGGCCGCTCATCACCTGGCTGCGCAGGGTTTTGATCACGGCCTCCTGTCCCACAAAATCATCAAACCGCGCCGGACGATAGCGGCGGTACAGCGCCTGATAGCCCATAATCTTCCTCCAAAGCGGGCTGCGCCCGCCTCCACTTCCGAAAAGCCTTGCAACCAAAGCTTTTCGGTGCTCGCAGCACGATACCGTGCGCTTTTTCATTCAATAGAAACTCTTGATGTAGCATAGCATAAATTTGCCAACTTTACAACCGCCGTACCGCGGTGTACAATAGGCTATGACGTTCAAATCCCCTGATGCGATTCCTTTCTGGAGGTAAATAATATGAATCTTTCCGGCGTCATCACGCAGCTGATTTCGCTGTTTCTGATGATGTTTGTCGGCTATATCGTCGCCCGCGTGGGCATCATGACGCCCGAGTTCCGCGCGCGCCTTTCTTCCTATACGCTCTCGTGCGTGGCGCCGTTTGCCATTCTCTCTGCGGTGCTGGAGAGCGACAGCACGCCCGCGACCATGCTCAGCGCCGTCGGCGTGTCGTTTGTCTTCTACGTGTTCATGGTCATCTTCGCCGCGATTCTCGTGCGCCTTGTGCGCACAAAGAAGGATGAGCGCGGCTGGGATCAGCTGATGCTCATCTTCACCAACGTCGGCTTCATGGGCATTCCCGTCATCCAGTCCATCTATGGCACGGACGGCGTCGCCCGCCTGTCGATGTTCATCCTCATGTTCAATCTGTTCTTCTTCTCCTATGGCATTCTGCTTATCGCCAGCGGCGAGAAGATCAATTTCAAGGCCATGCTCAATCCCTGCATCGTCGGCGCGCTGTGCGGCCTTCTGTGCGGCACGACAGGCCTGCACTTCCCGGACGTCATCGAGGATACCATGGCCGCCATCGGCGCGATGAATACGCCGCTGGCCATGATGATCATTGGCAGCTCCGTCGCCCACAGCGACGTGCGCGCCGCGCTGCGCAATCCGCGCCTGTATCGCGTGACGGCGCTGAGCATGCTCGCCATGCCGCTTCTTACGATGCTGGTGATGCTGCCCCTGCCGTTTGATCCCATGCTCAAGGGCATCTGCGTGCTGCTGGCCGCCATGCCCATCGCCGGCAACTGCTCCATGGTCGCCAATGTCTACGCCCCCGGCGATATGACCTCCTCCCATGCGACCATCATCTCCACGCTTTCCAGCGCCGTGACGCTGCCACTGATCTGCGCGCTGCTGACCGCGCTCCTGTAAGCGGCGTTCTCAATCCGATTTCATCCAAATAACTTCGTAAAGGAGATTTGCCCCATGCGAGCCTGTGAACGATTCTTGAACTACGTCAAGGTCCATACCACCTCCGATCCGTCCTCCTCTGCCGCGCCGTCTTCCGCGATCCAGTTTGATCTGGCGCACAAGCTGGTGGAGGAGATGACCCAGCTCGGCCTTGAGAATGCACATGTCGATGAATTCGGCGTGGTGTACGGCTGGCTTCCGGCCACCCCCGGCCTTGAAAACAAGCCCGCGCTTGGCTTCATCGCACACATGGACACCTCTCCGGATTACTCCGGCGAAAACGTGAAGCCGCAGATCATCGAGCGCTACGACGGCGGCGACGTGGTGCTTGCCGGCACGGGCGACGTGCTGAGCGTCGCCAATTTCCCGACGCTCAAGGCGCTTAAGGGCATGACCCTGATCACCTCCGATGGCACGACCCTGCTGGGCGCGGACGACAAGGCCGGTATCGCCGAGATTCTCACCGCCGTGGAAGCGATCGTCAGGGAAAACAAGCCGCACGGCAGACTCTGCATCGCCTTCACCCCGGACGAGGAGATCGGCATGGGCGTGGCGCATTTTGATATCGAAAAGTTCGGCGCACAGTTTGCCTATACCGTCGACGGCGGCCAGGAGGGCGAAATCGCATTTGAAACCTTCAACGCCGCCTCCGCCAAGGTGGAAATCACCGGCATGAGCGTGCATCCGGGCTCCTCCAAGGATACCATGATCAACGCCGCGCTGGTGGCCATGGAGTTTAACGGCCTGCTGCCTGCGGGCGATACCCCGCGCCTGACCGAGGGCTACGAGGGCTTCTTCCATCTGCACGATATGAAGGGTGACGTCTCCCACGCCGAGTTGGATTATATCGTGCGCGACCACAGCCGCACCGTCTTTGAGGCGCGCAAGGAGACCATGCGCCACGTGGCAAAAGTGATCAATGAACGCTACGGCAGGGAAGTCGTCAAGCTCACCCTTGTGGATACCTACTACAACATGGCCGAAAAGATCGCGCCGCACATGGAGCTGATCGAAAACGCGAAGCTCGCCGCCAGGAAGGCGGGCATGGAGCCGTTTGTCGAGCCCGTACGCGGCGGCACGGATGGCTGCCGCCTCAGCGAAATGGGCATGCCCACGCCCAATATCTGCACCGGCGGCTTCGCCTACCACGGCAAATTCGAGCACATCGCTATGGAAAGCATGGACCGCTGCGCGAAGATGGTCGAATACCTGATGACCGGGGAGATTTGAGGACGAAGGGAACGTTGGGGCTGCCGCCCCAAACCCCGCCTGGGGATGCAATCCCCAGACCCCTTCT
>CAZACE010000165.1:0-4803 GCA_964483255.1 uncultured Oscillospiraceae bacterium | reverse complement strand
GCAGCTCATCGAAATGCCCGTGAGGATAAAGCCGATCTGGGACATCGAAGAGCAGGCCAGCGTGCGCTTGAGATTCACGGAGAACACAGCCAGCACCGCGCCGCCGAGCATCGTGATGAGCGCCAGCACCAGCAGCATGTTGCCCCAGGCCTTGCTCTCGCGGAAGATATTGGCGGAGACCACAATGATGCCGAACACGCCGGTCTTGGTCAGGATGCCGGAAAGCAGCGCAGACGCCGGCGCCGGAGCCACCGGGTGCGCCTTGGGCAGCCAGATATGCATCGGGAACATGCCGGCCTTCGCGCCGAAGCCGAAGAGGATGCAGATGCTGGCAATCCAGAGCTTGCCCCGCTGCGTGCAGGCCTCAGCCGCGTGATACAGCTCGGAGATGGTAAGCGTGCCCAGCGTCAGATACAGGATAAACAGACCCACAAGCATGACCATGCCGCCGATGATGGCGACGGCCAGATACGTCTCCGCCGCGCGCATCGCGTCGGTATTTTCGTCGTGGCAGACCCAGGTATAGGACGTGAACGACATGATCTCAAAGAAGATGAACGTCGTATACAGATCGCTGGAGAGGAACACGCCCAGCGTCGCGCCCAGGGTCATCAGGAAAAAGAAGTAATAGCGGTTGCGGTTGTGATAGTGATGAGCAAAGTACTGCTTGCTGAGCATGGATGTGCACAGCCACATCACGCCGCCGATAAGCGCATAGAGCGCGCGGAAACCGTCCAGCTCAAAATTCAGCCCAAAGCCGCAGAAGCCGGGGATATTCAGCGTATAGGTGACGCCGTTCACCACGCCCAGCAGCGCCATCACACACGTACCCAGCATCACCAGGCAGGAGACGATCACGAAGTTATCGCGCGCGCCCTTGCTGTGCTTGCCGATCAGATAGGACGCAACGGCTGCAATCATCGGGAAAAAGACGAGAAACGCAAGAGTCATGGTCTTCTTCCCTCCTTTAGATCACGCCGGCAGCCACAGCCGCCATGTGCTCGATGATGTTGTTGGAAAAGATGCCGCACAGCACGATAGCAATCGTGAGGATCGCAAGAGGCAGCTTCATCTTCCAAGTCGGATCATAGCTGAAATTCGCATCGATGCCGGTCGTATCCTCCAGCGGACGGAACCACATGAAGAACGCAACGCTCATCAGGTAGATTGCCGTAAGAATTGCAGAGATGAGGATCGCGACAACGCCGGCATAGCCCATGATCGTGCCGCTGGCAACCGCCGCAGATCCGATCATCCACTTGCTGGCAAAGCCCGGCAGCAGCGGGGTACCCATCAGGGACAGCGCCGCCACGGCATATACACCGCAGGTAAAGGGCATTACGGAGCTCAGGCCGCGCATGCTCTCGATCTGCGTGCGCTCGGTCTTCACCAGCACCGCGCCCGCGCAGTAGAACAACGTGATCTTCATCAGCGCATGGAACACCATGTGCGCCAGCGCAGCCGTGAGACCCTGCGCTGTCATCAGGCAGACGGCCAGCACGATATAGGACAGGTTGGAAATCGTGGAATACGCCAGTCGGCGCTTGAAGTGATGCTCACGAACGGCCATCGTGGAGCCGTAGATGATCGTGATCACGGCCAGCAGCAGCGCAATATACTGCGCCCAGGTTCCGCGCAGCAGGTGCGCGCCGAAGCTGAAGAACGTGACGCGCATGATCGCAAACACGCCGCTCTTGACAACCGCAACCGCATGCAGCAGCGCGGTGACCGGGGTCGGCGCGACGGAGGCCGTCGGCAGCCAGGCATGCATCGGGAAGATAGCAGCCTTGACGCCAAAGCCCACAAACGCGCTCAGATAGCCCAGGCGCAGCAGCAGCGGATGCTCGGAAGCGAACGCCTCAGAGAGCACGCCGCCCATCGTGAACGCGCCGCCGCCTCCGAAGGCGACAATGATCATCACGCCGATGAAGCCGACAGCCGCGCCGAAGAACGAATAGATCATGTACTGGCGTCCGGCCTTTACGCTCTCGCCCTTCGTGCCATGCATGACCAGCGGCAGCGTCGCCAGGGTCAGGAACTCATAGAAGATATACATCGTCATGATGTTCGCCGCCGTGGAGATGCCAAGGGTCACGCCGTAGGTGATGGTATAGAGCGCAAAGAAATGATTTTCGCCGCCCTCATGCTCCATGTATTCAAAGCCATAGAGCGTAGCCAGCGGCCACAGGAAGGCCACCAGCGCCGTGAACACGCCGCTAAGGCCGTCGATCGCAAAAGCGATCGGCATATCCTGCATGAGCATGAATGCGACCGTCGGGGTCTCCTTCGGTTCTGCCAGGCACAGCAGCACAAGCAGGGAGGTGAAGATCGTAACGCACTCCACCGCCCACTCGCGCCGGCTGCGCGTCTTAAACGGCAGCACCAGCATCGCCAGACCGAATACGATCGGAAGAAAAACCGCAAGGCAAAGCATAGACATCTCTCCTTACAGGATCGTGGCAACGGCTGCCATGGCCGCATTGGTGATCGGCTGGGCAAACATGCCGCACAGCACGACGCCAACGGCCAGCACAATCATCGGAACGCACATGAGCTTGCCCGGCTCCTTGTTTTCCAGGGTGGTATAGTCGAAATCGCTGCCCGGGAAGAAACCATTGATGGTCACCTGCAGCAGGTAAGCGGCAGTCAGCAGGGCGGAGATGATCAGCACAACCGGACCGATGACGCCGAACACGCCGATGCCGGCCTCCATCGCGCCGGTGGCCAGCTGCCACTTGCTCACGAAGCCGCCCGTCGGCGGGATGCCGATCAGGCCGAGGGAAGCGATGGTCCAGCACCAGATGGTGATAGGCATCTGCTTGCCGATGCCGCGCAGATCGCGGACATAGGTCTTGTGGGTCTGATGGATGATCGCGCCAGCGCACAGGAACAGCGCATCCTTGATGGTGGAATGCGCCACAACGTGCAGAATCGCGCCGGCGAAAGCTACCGGATGCAGGCAGAACAAACCGAAGAGCACGTAGGAAACCTGAGAAACCGTGGAATACGCCAGGCGCTTTTTAAGCAGCGGCTCGCGATAGGCGAGCATGGAGCCCATGAACACGGTAATCAGGGACAGGATGAGGAACACGGTCTGCACCCAGGTGCCGCGGATGGTCTCAGCGCCCACCAGGAAGAAGATCACGCGGATGACGGCGAGCACGCCCGCCTTGGTGATCACGCCGGAGAGAACAGCGGAAGCCGGAGCCGGCGCAACCGGGTGAGCGGTCGGCAGCCAGCCATGCATCGGGAACATACCGGCCTTGGTACCAAAGCCAAGGATGACCATGAAGGTGATGAGCAGCAGGCTGTTCTGCGGCGCAGCGCTCACAGTCGCAATGCCGCCGGCCGTGAAGGTGACGCTGCCCAGATAGTGGTTGAAGAAGAAGATACCCAGCAGACCCAGCATCGCGCCGAAGATAGAGTAGATCAGGTACTTGATGCCGGCGGCAACGGCCTGCGGCGTGCGCTCATGCACAACCATCGGCACGGACAACAGGGTCATGAGCTCATAGAACACATAGAGCGTGATCATGGAACCGGAATAGCACTGGCCGACCAGCGCGGAAAGGACAGTCATGAAGAACGCCTGATAGCTGGCCTCATGCTCGTCATGGCCCAGATACTCCAGCGCGAACACGCCGCTCATCAGCCACATCGCGCACATCAGCACGGCGAAGATGGAGCCGACGACGTCCACGCGCAGCAACAGGGACAGGGTGGGCGTGAGATGAAGCAGGGTGGTCTCGGTGCCCTGCGCAAAGCACAGGCCGATCACCATCGCCAGCTCGATCGCCAGGGCGCCGCAGTTGAGCTTTGCACGCATGCAGCGGTTTTCCTTCGCGCCGAAGAACCACCACACCACGACGCCCGCAAGCGCCGGGAAGAAGATAGCAAGAATCATCAAAGCAGTCACGGTATTTTTCCTCCTTGAATGCCAGGTTTATCTGTGTGATATGCTGTTTAAGCGAAATTGCTCAAGCCCTGAGCCAGCGCGGAAAGGAACGGCTGAGAGAACAGGCCCATCGCGATATTGAGCGCGATCATGCCCACGAGCGCGATCGCGGTAAACGGGTTCTTGCGCACGGCCGGACGGAACACCTCGTCACCTTCCTTGGTCGGGGTGAAGAGATCCACCGCCGTGCCCAGGAAATAGACCGCGTTGAGCAGCGTGGAAATCGCCACAGCCACAAGCACCAGGCCCATGTGGCGGCCGCCCACATCGATCGCCGCCTGCACCAGCGTGATCTTCGTCACGAAGACGCTCAGCAGCGGAACGCCGACCAGATTGATCGCGCCCAGCGCGAACGCCAGCGAAAGCAGCGGACTATGATAGAACGCACCCTTCAAATGCTTGCGCAGGTGCGTGCCGCCGCAGGCGTCGTCCAACTCCGCACAGGAGATGAAGAGCATGGACTTGGTCGCCGCATGCGCCGCGCAGTGCCACAGCGCGCAGATGATACCGATCTCGCTGCGCAGGCCGATGGCGGTGAACACATAGCCGATCTGCGCGACGGAGGAATAGGCGATCATCAGGCGGGTCGTCTTCGCGCGCACAGCGTTGACGGAGCCTATGATCATGCCCAGCATACCGAGAATGAACAGGATATCGAGAATACCCATGGAGCAGATGACGTCAAAGCCGATAACGCGGACATAGAACTTGATGAGCAGGAAGATATATCCCTTCGACACAAGGCTGGAGAGCATTGCCGCGACGGTCGGAGTCGCATTGGAATAAGCGCCCGGCAGCCACTTTTCAAACGGATACAGCGCGCTCTTGATCGCAAGGCCGATCGTCAC
>CAZACE010000164.1:0-4804 GCA_964483255.1 uncultured Oscillospiraceae bacterium | reverse complement strand
CTAAGACCCGCCTGAGGGATTTCATCCCTCAGACTCCCTCCTTCGCTTCGCGCATATCAAAGAAGCTATATTGTCATTCATGCCGCAGCAAGGCTTTGCTGCGGCATTTCTTGTCATTGGGGATTCTTCCGTGATATACTTGAAACGGATCATGAGCGGTCAAATCCCAATTTGGAGGTGTGTTTCTATGCAGGAAATCATTTCAATGTTGACAGCAAAAGATGATCAATATGCCTGCTCCATTGCTGAAAAAATTATCTCCGAAAGTCAGAATACTGATAAATGGTATGAACACTTCAATACTTTTTCATCCTTACTTAATCATCCAAAGTCATATGTAAGAAACCGTGCGCTGCATATTATTGCTGCCAATGCACACTGGGACAATGAAAACCGTTTTGATGCCATTTTTGATGACTATCTGTCCCATGTCACAGACGAAAAACCAATTACAGCCAGACAATGCATAAAGGCATTGGCACAAGTGGGAAAAGTGAAACCGCAATACATTCCAAGAATAATAGACTGTTTCCGTCACGCCGATTTGTCAAAATACAAGGACAGCATGCGCTCCTTGATTGAACAGGATATGGCAGAAACCGAGAAAGCATTTACGGAATAGATTCCAATTTTCCAAGGAGACATGCGCATGGAAAACCAGATTGCCGCTTTGCAGGCGCTGATCGACAAAGCGAAGCGCATCGCGTTCTTCGGCGGCGCAGGCGTGAGCACAGCCTCCGGCATTCCGGATTTCACGGGAGAAAACGGCCTGTACAGGCAGAAATACGGCGGCCTCACGCCGGAAATGATGCTCAGCCAGTCGTTTTTCTATCTGCATCCGGATCTGTTTTACGAATTCTACCGCGAGCACATGCTCCACCCCGACGCTCAGCCCAATGCCGCGCACAGAAAGCTAGCCCAGCTCGAAAAAGCCGGAAAGCTCTCCGCCCTGATCACGCAGAATATCGACGGTCTGCACCGCAGGGCTGGCAATAAGCTCGTTTATGAGCTGCACGGCAGCGTGCATGAAAACCGCTGCATCGAATGCGGCAGGTTTTTCGGCCTTGAAAAAATCCTGCATACGCAGGGCGTGCCCAAGTGCGATTGCGGCGGGGTGATCAAGCCGTCCGTCGTGCTCTATGGCGAAGGGCTGGATCATTACGTTTCCACCGGCGCCTGCCGCGAGATTGCCCGCTGCGATCTGCTCATCGTCGCGGGTACAAGCCTGACCGTCGAGCCGGCAGCTTCCATGCTTTCCTATTTCCGCGGCGGCAGCCGCAAGCTCGTCATCATCAACCAGAGCGAAACGCAAGCCGACGGCCGCGCCGCTCTCGTCATCCGGGGCGACATCGAAAAAGTGTTGGATGCCATTCATGAAAACGGCATTTGATTCTTTCCAAACCTGTGGTATGATAGAGTTATCATTTTCGTACTAAAGGAGTAACCAATATGGGCATTCTGGTCATTGGCGCAGCATTTGTGGATATCAAGGGGTTCCCGCAGGATAATTATCTGCCCACCGGCCGCAACGTGGGACGCGTGGAATACATTCACGGCGGCGTGGCGCGCAATGTCGTGGAGGACATTGCCAACGTGGAGCTGCGCCCGACGTATCTGGGCATCGTCGATGATTCGCCCATGGGCGACGCTGTGCTCAAAAAGCTGCGCAATCACAAGGTCAACTGCGACTATGTGATGACCATTCCCGACGGCATGGGCACCTGGCTGGCCGTGTTTGACAACAACGGAGACGTCGCGGGCTCCATCTCCAAGCGCCCGAACATGCTGCCCCTGGTCGATCTGCTGAAAGAAAAAGGCGACGAAATCTTCGCGAAGGCCGATTCCGTCGTGCTCGAGTGCGATCTGGATAAAGTGCTCGTTAAGAAGGTTATCGAGCTTTCCAGGAAGCACGGCAAGAAGCTCTTCGCGCTGGTTTCCAACATGAGCCTCGCCGTGGAGCGCCGCGATCTGCTCAAGCAGTTCGACTGCTTCATCTGCAACAAACAGGAAGCCGGCATGTTCTTCATCGATGATTATACCGACAACACCCGCGAAGAGATGCGCGACATCCTCGCTGAGAAAGTGCTCCAGGCGCAGATTCCCTCTATGGTCGTGACCCTCGGCGGCGACGGCGCCGTCTATGCCGATATGCAGGGCGCCAAGGGCCACTGTCCGGCCATCGAGGTACAGGTGAAGGATACCACCGGCGCGGGCGACGCCTTCTGCGCAGGCGTGTCCATCGGCCTCACCTATGGCAAGAGCCTGCACGAGGCGATCGACATCGGCTCCCAGCTCGCCGCCTCCGTCATCACCTCCAGCGAAAATGTCTGCCCGCGCTTTCTGCCCAAGGAGCTGGGTATCGACATCGAAGTGGAAGACTGATTGCAAAGAAAAAGAGAGAGGTTTTCCCCATATCACAGAAACACGGATATGGGAGAATTTCCTCTCTCTTTTATATTACGCTTGGTGATAATTCTCAAGGAATTTCGCCATGCGGCCCATGGCCTCGCGCAGCTCTTGCGCCTGCGGCAGCATCACCAGACGGAAGTGGTCATTGTCCGGATAATCGAATCCGCTGCCCGGCACCACAAGGATGCGCGTAGCATGCAGCAGATCACGGGCGAACTTTCGGTCGTCGGTGATGTTAAAGCGTCTCGCGTCCAGCTTCGGGAAGAGATAGAACGCTGCGTTGTTCTTCACATAGGAAAGACCCTCGATGGTATCGAGTACCTCGCAGGTCGCCCTGCGCTGCTCATAGATGCGCCCGCCCGGGCGAACCATGGCGTGCGGCGTCTCCATATCCGCCAAAGCCGCCGGAATCACCAGCTGCGCGAGCGCATTGGCACAAAGGCGCATGCTCGTCAGCTGCACGATGCCGCTTCGATACTCGACGCGCTGCTGGCGCGGGCCGCTGAGAACCATCCAGCCGCAGCGATAGCCGCACAGCGAATGGGACTTTGACAGGCCGTTCATCGTCACCACGATCAGATCCGGCGCAAGGGACGCGGCGGAGACATGCTCCAGACCATCCATCACCAGACGATCGTAGATCTCATCGGAGAAGACGATCAGGTTGTGCACCCGCGCCACCTCGAGCATGTCGTAGAGCACCTGCGTATCATAGAGCACGCCGGTGGGGTTGTTTGGGTTGATGATGACCATCGCGCGGGTGCGGCTGGTGATCTTGCTGCGCAGATCGTCAACGTCCGGATTCCAGCCGGATTGCTCGTCGCAGCGGTAATACACTGGCGTTGCGCCGCACAGGCGGATCGTATTGGACCAGAGCGTGTAGTTTGGCGTGGGAATGAGCACCTCGTCGCCCGGATCAAGCAGCGGCATCAGCGCAAAATTGACCACCTCGCTTACACCGTTGCCGATGAACACATCCTCCGGCTCAACGTCCTCAATGCCCTTCTTGATGCAGTAATCGATAATGGCCTGACGCGCAGCGGGCATGCCCTGAAAATCACAGTAGGGAACAGCCTCCTCAGCGCGGCCTTCCAGCGCCTTGCGGATGCTCTCGGGCAGCGGAAATCCAAACGACGCGGGATTGCCGGTATTGAGCTTCATCACGTCCACGCCCTGCTGTGCAAGCTTCAGTGCTTCGCGATAGAGCGGGCCGCGGATATCGGAATGGACATGCTCCATTCGATCAGCGAGTTTGATCATGGAAATCTACCTCATATGCAAACAAATATGTTATATTCAAAAAATGGAACGTTGTTATTGTATCACAAAACGCAAAGATTTCAAGCATTTTGCAGGAAATCCTGCGTTTTGATTTTTCGTATTCTCTATCCTGCAAAATCGGCTGTGCCCGCGCCCACTACGCTTCGCCTTGATCCCAAGGGCGTCATTCGTGCAGAAGGCACTCTGACGCCTTGCATGGACGACAAAAACTGTGCGCTTCCAAAGCAGATACGACGCGCGCAGAGCCGTGTCATTGCCCGCCGCCTGTTTTCATGGTATAATGCCGGTATATCCACACATATGACCGACCGCAGGAGGATCATAATATGAAGATTTCCAAGAAAGACGCGCTGATGTGGTTCGAGTTTTTCTCGATGCTGCCCGAGGATGAAGAGCTTCTGACCAACCAGCAGGAGATTGCCCTGGCGACGTTTGCACAGATTGAAGACGCGATTGACGCGCGCAACGGGAAGCTGATGGCCGGGATTCCGGGCCTCAAGACGCTCGGCGGACGCACCTGTTTTGTCGGCGACGAGCGTAAGTTTTCCGCGGGCTGCCGCTCCTGCCTGACGGGCACGGGTCTTAGCGCAATCCGCAAGACGAACAAGTGCAATATTCAGTGCCGCTTCTGCTATAACTACGGCGAGCTGAACCATATTCCGCCCATCGGCGAGGGCATGTGGCAGATCGGCGGCACGAAGTTCTATGAGCGGGACATTGATCTGCTGCTTTCCATTCAGAATAAGCCCACCGGCATCTCCTATGTCTACCTCGAGCCGTTCATGGAGATTGAGAAATACTACGGCATCATCCGCAAATTTGCGGACGCCGGCATCCATCAGCACATGTACACCAACGGCATCCTGTGCACGGAGGAGAACCTCCGGCTGCTGGGCGAAGCGGGTCTTGACGAGCTGCGCTTCAATCTCGGCGCGGCGAATTGCAGCGACAAGGTGATCGAAAACATCCGCATCGCGAAAAAGTATATTCCCTATGTCGGCATCGAGACCCCGATGACGCCGGAATTCTACGAAAGCTTCATGAAGAAGAAGGACGCCATCCTCGCCACCGGGCTGGATTTCATGAACTGCGCAGAGCTGCATCTCAATCCCAA
>CAZACE010000163.1:0-4804 GCA_964483255.1 uncultured Oscillospiraceae bacterium | reverse complement strand
AGGAACGCGTACTTGAGGATGAACAGCAGCGTGAGCACGTACATCAGCGGGGCAACCTTCTTGCCCTTGCCGCTGGCCACATGCAGCACCACGTAAGAGATGATGCCCATGGAAATGCCCTCGGAAATGCTGTAAAACAGCGGCATCGCCAGAATGGTCAGATACGCCGGAATGGATTCCTCCATGCAGTTTTCATCAAACGAGATCTGATTGACGGTGGAAACCATCAGGAAGCCGACCATCATCAGCGCCGGCGCAGTCGCAAAGGACGGAATTGCCGTGAAGATCGGCGCGAAGAACATGGAAACCAGGAACAGCAGCGCAGCGGTCAGCGCGGTCAGACCGGTGCGGCCGCCCATGGAGATGCCCGCCGCGGATTCGACAACCGTGGTCACCGTGGACGTGCCCAGAATGGCGCCCGCAGTGGTTGCAATCGCATCGGAGAGCAGCGCATTCTTAATGCCCGGCAGGCTGCCGTTCTTATCGAGCATCTTCGCCTTGGTGGAAACGCCGACCAGCGTGCCCAGCGTATCAAACACATCGACGAACAGGAAGGACATGATCACGACGATGAAATTGAATATGCCCACGGTGCTGAAATCAAAATTGAAGCACTGGCCGAAGGTCAGGCTCAGCTTGCTGAAATCGGTGAAGGCCATGGACGGGAACAGGCTGTAATAGCCCGCCGCCGGATCCGGCACGTAGATACCCGTAAGCTGGCAGAGCATGCCGATGCCCCAGGTGATGAGCATGCCCAGCAGGATGGAGCCGCTGATGCGGCGCATATAAAGCACCGCAGAAATGAACAGACCCACCAGAGAAAGCAGCGCGCAGATGCCGGAGGAGTTGAAATTCTCGGTGAAGCTGGTGATGGTCACCAGGGTGGAAGCATCGACGGCCAAGCCCGCATTCTGCAGGCCGATGAACGCGATGAACAAGCCGATACCAGCCGTCACGGCATGCTTGAGCGTCATCGGAATGGCGTTAAAGATCGCCTCGCGGACATTGGTCAGGGACATAAGAATAAAGATGACGCCCTCGACAAAGACGGCGAGCAGCGCAACCTGCCAGCTATAGCCATAGCCCAGCACGACGGTATAGGCCAGATACGCGTTCAGGCCCATGCCCGCGGAGAGAACATACGGCAGATTCGCCATCAGCGCCATGCACATCGTGCCGATAAAGGACGCGACCGCAGTCGCCAGCAGCACGGCGGTGGGATCCATGCCCGCAGCGCTGAGGATGCTGGGGTTGACCGCAAGGATATACGCGATGGTCATGAACGTGGTCATACCCGCCACAACCTCGGTTTTGACGTTGGTCTTGTGCTCAGAGAGTTTGAAGATTTTTTCCAGCACAGAATTTCATCCTTTCGTTATTCATTCATGCTTTGGGGATGGTTCGTCTTCATTCTAAATAGAGACCGGCTGTTTTGCAAGCCCTTATTGCGCCAATCTGCGCAAAAAATGAACGATTCGTTCGCAATCGGTCTTTTTGTTCAGATTTTCTTATCCGCGATCCACTTTTCCCAGGTTTCCGGGCAATACCCAACCGTCGCCAGCTTTGCGTTTCTGACAATCGGCAGTTTCAGCAGCTGCGGCTTCTCCATCAGGCCGTTTATGATCGTATCCCTGCTTTGCGTGTAGGCGATCACGCTCTCGCGGAAGGCCTTGCTATCCTTATCCGCCAGATTGTCCAGTCCCACAGCCGCAGCCACGCTCTCCAATTCGCGCTTGCCGATACCGTATTTGAGCACGTCCACCCGCTGATAGGAAATCCTGCGCTCCTTGAAATAGCGCTCCGCTTTTTGGGTATCAAAGCCCTTGCCGGCATAAATCTGCAGTCCCATATGGTCAACCTCCCGGTTATGCGATATAATGAAGTAAGTTTATGATAGCCTGCGGCGGCGTTTCCGTCAAGGCAAAGGAGCATTATGAAGAAGAAAATCGCGCTCGTTACGGGCGCTTCCGGCGGCATCGGCTCCGCCTGCGCGCGCGAGCTTGCCCAAAGGGGATATACCGTCCTCGCCCACGCAAACAGCAATCTTCCTGCGGCGGAGCAGCTTTGCGAGGCCCTGCGCGAAAAGGGCATGGACGCGCACGCGCTCCGCTGCGATTTAAGCAACAGCGCTGCCGTCGCGGCGATGTGTGAGGAGATCCTTCGCGTGCATCACCGCGTGGATGCGCTCGTGCTCTGCGCGGGCGTGTCACATACGGGCTTGCTCACCGACATGACCGACGAAGCGTGGCATCGCGTGATGGATATCAATGTTTCCGGCTCGTTCTATCTCATCCGCGCACTTGCCCCGCAGATGGTCTCCCGAAGGGACGGCGCAATCGTGACCATCTCGAGCATGTGGGGCCGCAGCGGCGCTTCCTGCGAGGCGGCGTATTCCGCGAGCAAGGCGGCAATTATCGGCCTCACACAGGCGCTTGCCAGAGAGCTGGGCCCCAGCGGCGTGCGGGTCAACTGCATCGCCCCCGGCGTGATCGATACGAAGATGATGGACGAGCACAGCGAGGAAACCAAGCGGCTCTTAGCCGAGGAAACCCCGCTGGGCCGGCTCGGCACGGGCGAGGACATCGCAAAAGCGGCGGCGTTCCTATTGTCCGGCGATGCGTCGTTCATTACCGGGCAGACGCTGGGCGTGGACGGCGGATATCTTTAATTTCTGTAAGCGGGCATGTCCCGCTTTTATTTTTTTCGATTATTTATTCGTCTGCCAACAAAAAATTTCACAATTGACCCCGTTCTTTTTGTACAAAATCGTTGACTTTTCGTAACTTTATCTATAAAATATGAATAGGAACTTCTGCGCAAAAGAAGTTCTGTTTGACGTGCAAATTCCATCATGCGGTATTAAGTTTCGACTTTTGTATATATCCCCTTAACGAAAGGAGACCTTTCCCATGAACATTCTCTTTGTCACCAGCGAATGTGCGCCTTTCAGTAAGTCCGGCGGTCTGGCCGACGTTGCCTTCTCCCTGCCGCCGGCGCTCAAGCAGGCCGGCGACAACATTGAGATCATCGTTCCGTATTACAAGATGACCCGCGATCGCTTCGAGGATGAGATCACCTTCGTCAAAAAGTGCTCCTGTCATCTCGGTGACCGCACCATCGAATACGGCCTGTGCCGCGGCGAGCTTCACGGCGTCACCGTCTGGTTCATCGAGCATGAGCATTTCTTCCATCGTCCGCGCCTGTATGGCTATGGCGATGATTCCCTGCGCTTTGCATTCTTCTCCCGCGTGGTGGTCGATCTTATCGGTCAGCTGACCTTCGTGCCGGACATCCTGCACTGCAACGACTGGGAGACCGCGCTCTCCATCATCTATCTCAAGAACGATGCTGTGCTGCGCGACGAGCTCAAGCCCATCAAGAGCGTCTATACCATCCACAACATCGCCTATCAGGGTCAGTTCGGCTCGAACGAGCTTACCGACACCTTTGGCCTGCCGTGGGGCTGGTACGACGGCGGTCTGGGCTATGAATTTGAGGGCCGCAAGGATATCAACCTCATGAAGGGCGCCATGATGATGGCGGATGCGGTTTCCACCGTTTCCCCGACCTATGCGCGCGAGCTGCATTACCCGACCTACGGCATGGGTCTGCAGGGCGTTGTCGATATGGTCAACCACAAGCTCTACGGCATCCTCAACGGCATCGACGTCAAACACTACGATCCGTCCATCGATCCGCTGATTCCCTATAAGTTCGATTCCCGCGACCGCTACGGCAAGACGCTGTGCAAGCGCGAGATCCAGCGCATCTTCGGCCTGAACGAAGAGCCGGAATGGCCGCTGCTCACCAGCGTTGCCCGCCTGAACGAGCAGAAGGGTATCGAGCTGATCAAGCAGATCCTGCCGCAGCTCATGGAAATGGGCGTGCAGCTGATCGTCTTCGGTCAGGGCGACCAGAAGTACATCGATTACTTCAACTGGGCGAAGCAGAACTGGCCGGGTCAGCTCGGTTTCTCCAGCGATTACAACGAGCCGATGGCGAGCAAGATTTTCGCCGGCGCGGATATGTACCTGATGCCCTCCCGCTTTGAGCCGTGCGGCCTGTCCCAGATGATGGCCATGCGCTACGGCACTGTGCCGATCGTCCATGAGACCGGCGGCCTGAAGGACTCCGTACGCGCCTATAAGGACTTCGACGGTATCGGCGACGGCTTCGCCTTCTCCGATTATCAGGCGAAGGATCTCTACCTGGCCATTCAGGAAGCGGTCAAGCTCTACTTCTCCAACGAAGAGATGTTCCAGAAGCTGCAGAAGCGCTGCATGGAGAAGGATTTCTCCTGGGACAAGAGCGCCAAGGCGTATCAGTCCATGTATTCCGATATCTGTGGAAGCACCGGCGTGGGCGAGTATATCTCCTTCCAGGATGCATTCGATCAGCTCAAGCACTGCTACCTCGAGAACGCCAAGCAGAACAAGGTTCGCTATCCGGACAAGTTCCACGCCGGTTATCACCGCGTCATCCAGATCGAGATCGTCGGCCGCGGCTCCGGCTTCTTCTATGTCGAATACAAGAACGGCGAACTCAGCGTCATCCCCGAGCCGCGCGGCAATGCCGAGGCCTTCATCGAGTGCAGCTTCGACAACCTGCTGGATATGGCCCGCGGCTTCGTGACCACGGACAAGCTCTTCCTCTCCGGCCAGCTCAAGCTCTCCGGCAACCTCGCCAAGGGCTTCGAGGCGCGCTACCTGCTCACGCCGGGAAGATAAAATGAAGTTCGTCTTTTCAAGTGATTGGTTTGTTTTCATGCAAATAGAAAGGGCGCTGCTATCGGGCAGCGCCTTTT
>CAZACE010000162.1:0-4819 GCA_964483255.1 uncultured Oscillospiraceae bacterium | reverse complement strand
GCCGCTGACCACCTTCATGGGCCGCGCGATCTACGTCGTGCTCGACCTGCCGGAGAATCACCAGATCACCGGCGAGGATCTTGAGAAGGCCATCGGCGACCGCGTGAAGGAAGGCGATATTGTGCTGCTCGACAGCCCGCACAAGATCCCGCCGTTCACCCCGATGACCAACGGCCCGGACGATCATCGTCTGGTTATCGGCGAGGACAGCGCGAAGTGGTTTGCGGCGAAGAATGTCAAGTGCGTCGGCTTTGGCGACGGCGTGTCCATCGAGGACTGCGAAGCGAACGTCAAGCCGTTCCACGATATCCTGATGGAGAAGAACATTGTGTTCCTGGAGGTGCTCAAGAATCTGGAGTACCTGGAGAAGGACGTCTTCTTCATGTCCTATGCGGCGCTGCCGATCGTGGGCGCGGATTCCTGCCCCGTTCGCGCGTATGCGCTGGAAGGCCTGCCGGGCTTCGATAAGTAATTTCATGCAAGCAAAAAGGCTCCGGATTTCCGGAGCCTTTTATTCAATAGAGAATTACGCATAATTGCATGCGGCGGGCACGGAGCAGCTCTATATAGCAAAGCTGTTCGGAGATGGAAGCGAGCACTGCCCGCTTATTTGTTCAATAGAGAATTACGCATAATTGCATGCGGCGAGCACGGAGCAGCTCTATATAGCAAAGCTGTTCGGAGGTGGAAGCGGGCACTGCCCGCTTATTTGGCGCTCTGCACGTTGGTGAAGCCGGTAGAATTCTTGGTGAGCATGAAATCGGTCGTCGCCACATCGGCAGAGGATTCCAGGCTGCGCGGGCCGCCGCCCATGCCTCCGCGACCCATGCCTCCGCGGCCCATGCCGCGATCAGAGCCGCGACCGAATTCGCCGACGGCGCTCAGATCGATATCGCCGAAGTGCGCTGCAATCTGCTCATCGCTCAGCAGATCGGAAACGTCATAAGCGTCGAGCAGCTTGTTCAGATCCAGACCCTTGAGCAGTGCGTTCAGGTCGGCGTCCTTGAGGAGTTCGTTGAGATCGAGCGTCTCCAGCTTCTGCTGGTAGGCCATCATGTCCTCAAAGCCATCCGGCGTCTGCGGCATGCCGCCCATATCGGGCATATCGGGCATACCGCCCATGCCGCCATCGGGCATATCCGGCGGCGTCATGCCGCCCGAGCGCATCTGCGCATTGCCTTCGCCGTGCTGCATACGCGTGCCGGGGGTATAGCTTTTGATGGAGGTATACAGGCCGTTTGTCTGCTCGCCCTCGATTTCGCCGCCGAGATACACATGATAGACGCCTTCCTTCAGCTCCGGCATGGAGAAGGCGATGTACATGTAGTCGTGCGGGAAATCATAGGCGAAGACGGGCTGGTCGTTTTCGTCGGTGACGACGATCAGCTGGTTGGTCGCCTCGGCGAATTCAAGCATCATGAACAGCTGGGAGGACGCCTCGTCGATCGGGTCATACATGTTGCCCGCGCCGACGATCAGGCCGCCATTGATGGTGGAACCCATGTCGGAGTCGATACCGCCGTCCTGGCTGTTGGGATGGGCGAGATTGATGACGGTGCCGCCATTGAAAACAATATAGCCGTTGGAGTCGATGCCGTCGCCCTCGCCGCCCTCAAGCGGCTTCACGGCGGAATAGACGTAGCCGTCGTTGATGGTCAGCGTGCCCACGCCATCCTCGGCGACGTTGAGCGGATCATCGCAGGCCAGAATGGTGAACACGCCGCCATTGATCGTCAGATGGCCGAAGGCAACTTCGATGCCCTCGTTGTCCGCGTCAACGCTCAGGCTGCCCGTGCCCTCAAAACCCAGGGAAACCTGCGCGCCAATCGCGCCGTCGTATTCCAGCGCGTTGTCGTCGTCGTCCGGAGCCTTGGTGTGGGAACCGGTGATCGTGTTTTCGCTGCCGTCCGCCAGCTCGATGGTCACGCCGTACTCACCGGCCACGCGTGCGTCATAGGCGCTTTCGATCGCGATTGCCGGAGCGGTGCGGCAGCTGATATTCGCGCCGTCCAGAATCAGGCGAACCTTGTCTTCCTTGCCGGCGCGGACGAGGATCTGCGTATCCTGCGCCGTGCCGCTGACGCGGTAGCTGCCCGCGGCGCTGATGACGACGACGCTGTTTTCCAGCCCCTTGAGTGCCTCGGACACGTCCTCGTGGGTTTCGGCGATCATTTCCAGATGCACCGCAGAGACGGCGTCCGTGGAAATCGCCTCGCCGTTTACGGTGATTGTCTCTCCGAGAGAGATGAGCGTTTCGTCTTCCTGTGCAGCGGCCAGGCTGAGCAGCATCAGCGCGCTGAGCAGAAGGGTAAACCATTTTTTCATATTTGGACACACCTTTCCTTTGATGGAGTTGTCTTCCAAGGGTATGATAACACGATGTAATGAGATGCGTTTGAAGCAAATGTGTACGGGCGGTGAAATATGCCTGTTCTGGATGGATGACGAAGCGCTATCAGAACATCAATATCAGGATCTGAACATGAAAAAGCTGCGAGATCATCCGCCGCGAGATCGATCACTGCGACGGAATTCTGAAATAGCATAAGCGCCTGCATCCGCGGATGCAGGCGCATTTGTGTTGTAAAGAATCAGAGGTTCGCTTTGATCTTCTCGATCATTTCGGCATACTGCTCCTCGGTCAGATAGGTCTGGCCGGGGTTCATCGCGAAGACGCCGCCGTACTCGAATTCGCCCTCGTACTTGGGCACGAGATGGAAGTGCAGGTGGCAGCCGGTGTCGCCGTAGGCGCCGTAGTTGACCTTCTTGGGCGCGAAGGCGGCGTGGATGGCCTTGGCCGCGCGGTTCACGTCGGCGAAGTAGGCGTTGCGCTCCTCGTCGGAGATGTTCACGATTTCGCTGACGTGATCCTTATAGGCCACGATGCAGCGGCCCGGATGGCTCTGCTCCTTGAAGAGGATCAGCTGGCTGACGCTCAGGTCGCAGATGTAGATGCCGAAGGCGTCCAGCAGTTCGCCTTTCATGCAGTAGCCGCAGTTGCAGTCCTTCATGGGTGGGTCCTCCCTGTTTCGTATTTTTTCCTATTATACACCACAAATGCAGCCCGCCGCAAGGCGGATTGCGCCGGGCTGAACGGAAAACAGGGCAGAATCGGGTGCGGGAAGAAAGAACGAACGCGGGCAGGAAAACAGGAGCGCGCGGCGAACAATCGTATACTACGGTTATTTTCGGATTATGAGGTGGTTGCTGTGGAAGAGATTCAGGGAAAGCATGTGGATTTGTCGCTTTCAAAGCCGGATATGCTCTATCGGTTTGTCCATGCGCTGGCGTCGCCCGTGCGCATTCGCATCATGCAGGCGCTGTGCGAGCGCAGCATGAACGTAGGAGAACTTTCGCAGACGCTGGATATTCCCATGTCCACCACGGCGCTGGCGGTTAAGACGCTGGAGGAGGCGGGGCTCATCACCACGGAGACCCAGCCCGGCGCGCGCGGCTCGATGAAGCTGTGCTCGCGGCGTATTGATACCATGAACATCAAACTGGATTCCGAGCAGAAGAGAGAGGACAATGTGCTCTCCATGCATATGCAGCTGGGCGGCTATTCCAGCGCGGACGGCATCAAGCCAACCTGCGGCCTGGCCGGCTCGGAGACGATCATGGGGGAGATGGACAATCCGACCGTGTTCTATTCGCCCAACCGGTTTGACGCACAGCTCATCTGGTTCAGGCAAGGCTCGCTGGAATACAGGTTTTCCTGCCAGAATCTGGATCAGATGGAGATTGAATGGATGGAGCTTTCCTTTGAAGCCTGTTCTGAAGCGCCGATGTACCGCGATCCATGGCTGAGCGATATTGCCGTTTCCATCAATGAAAAGCGCCTGGGCGTGTGGACCTGTCCGTGCGACTGCGGCGGGCGGCAGGGCAAGCTGACGCCGACCTGGTGGCCGGCGCTGTCCACGCAGTTCGGCTTCCTCAAAACCTGGCGCGTGACGGATAAGGGAACCTACCTCGACGGTGTGCACATCAGCGATGTGACGATTGCAGATCTGAGAATCGCAGACAGGAATTATATTTCCGCTGCTATTGGCGTGCCGGCAGACGCCGAACATGCGGGCGGCATCAACCTCTTTGGTCATCAGTTCGGCGATTATCCGCAGGCGCTGATCCTGCGCCTGGGGTATCATCTGAAGAGCGAAATCGTTTCCGGTTCAGAAAATTTGGAATGAACTGGCCACAGGGTGCGGATTTAATAAAATAATAACAAAGGGCTTGACAGCAAGTCCCGGCGGCTGATATACTCATTGTGTCAACTCCGCCGGGGCTTTTTTGTGTGATTTGGCGAGGCTGACGAAGAAAATATCCAATTTTTCAATAGTGGGCCCACTATTTGTTCCAAGTTCCTTGGAACAAATGATGCACCGCTGATCACATTTACTACAAATATTCGGGAGGGCGACTGAAATGAGCACCGAAAAGATTGTTGGTATTCCGCGTCCGGAACATCCGCGCCCGGATTTTATGCGCGAAACGTTCTTAAACCTCAACGGTACCTGGCAGTTTGCCTTTGACGACAAGGACGAGGGCATCGCCGCCGGCTGGATGAATCCCGGCTACGCGCTCCCGCTTGAGATCGTCGTTCCCTTTGCGTATCAGACCAAGGCTTCCGGCCTTGGCCCGACTGATGCGATTCACCCGGTAATCTGGTATCGCCGCAGCTTCACTGTTCCGGCTGAAATGCAGGGCAAGCGCGTGCTGCTGCGCTTTGGCGCGGTGGATTTCGCCTGCACCGTGTATATCAACGGCAAGCAGATGGGTCAGCACAAGGGCGGCTATACGCCGTTTGCCATCGACGTCACCA
>CAZACE010000161.1:0-4820 GCA_964483255.1 uncultured Oscillospiraceae bacterium | reverse complement strand
CAGCTTGGGAGAATTGTTTTCTCAAAGTGTGAAAGATGCTGTGGTTGGTGGCGAACAGGTACGGCATATCCAGCACGCCCATCATCTCAGAGAAGTTGACGAACGGGCCGCTGGTGATGATGCCCATATCGAGCATGCCCATGGACATGGAGTCGAGCATGTCGCTTTCGCCGCCCAGGGTGCCGTTGGGATAGATCTCAATCTTGTATTCGCCGCTTGTGCGCTCGGCAACCAGCTCGGCGAACTTTTCAGCGGCGACCTGGAAGGAGTCCTGCTCGTTGACGGTGGTGCCCAGCTGGAACACGGTTTCCGCCATCGCGGAGCCGGTCAGGCACAGCGCAAGCACGAGAACAAGGATGGTCATCAGTTTCTTCATTTTTCTTTTCCTCCAATATTGCTGCAGCACTTCCGTAGCGCTGCAAATTTTCGGTGCATGAGCAATATTTTACACAGTTTCTGCAATTTGTCAATATTATTCATGCCTTGAGTGAAAAATGCTCATCATAAAGGGCGATGAATGGAAGAAATATGATGGAAAAAGCACGAAGGCCATGCAAAGAAAAGCTGCATGGCCTTCGGCTATAAGAGGAGGGATGCTTTTAGCAGCCTGGCGCTGCAAATGATCCGCCCGACGCATTCCGCCGGGCGGCTGCGCGATCATGACGATGGCGAGCAGACCGGGGAAATCGCTTTCGGGCCGAATGGAAGATTCGGCTCCCCGCGCATTATGATGTCCGGACGGGCGCGGATCATGCGGGAATACGGTATTGAAAGATTTTCCATTTACAGCGCGGGGATTACCCGGGCAAAGTCCTCATCCGAGAGCGTCGCGCCCGAGGTTTCCACCACAGCGGCGGAAACGCCGTTGGCCATGGCGAGGCTGCTTTCAAGCGTCATGCCGCGGCAAAGCCCCAGCAGCGTCGCGCCGATGTGCGAATCGCCCGCGCCGATGGTATCCACGACATGCTCGGCGGGCGTGGAGGGAACCGTGTAGAGATTTCCGTTTTCCAGGCAACGTGCGCCCTGGGATCCCATGGTCGCGATGACGGTATTGCCGGTTTTCTGATGCAGCGCACGCATGGCGTCGTCCAGCTCTTCGCAGCCGGAGAGGGCTTTGGCTTCGCCGGCATTCACATGCAGAACAGGACGGAGGGCATAGAGCCTGTCCGTCAGCGCTTTACTTACGCGCATGCCGCGCGGGCCGGGCGCATAGACGAGCGTGCCGATCTTCGCGCTTTCCAGCCAGGAGACGAGCTTGTCGCCCGTACGCTCCTCAATTTCCAGGCCGCAGACGTAGCCATAATCGAAGGTTTTGCCCTCGTAGGGCGCCATCCACGCAGGATCAAACGTATATTCCGCGCCATGCACGGATGCAAACGTGCGCTCGCCGTTTTTCTCCACGAAGCAATAGCAGCAGCCGTTCTGTTCCTCGGGCAGATCGATCATCGTTGCAAAGCCCAGCGGCGTGAGCGCCTCGCGCACAAACGGACCGAAAACGCCCTTTCGGCCTACGGGCGTGATGAATGTCATTTCCGCGCCGCCGCGGCCGAGAATATTGGCGACATTATAGGCGCAGCCGCCAATGGCAAAGCGCTGGGACTCGGGATGAATGTTCTCCTCCGTGCGGGGCAGATGATCCACACGAAGGATCACATCCACACAGGTTGAACCGATAACAAGGACGTTTTTCATAGAAATACCCCTCAGAATATAAGTGATACCGAATAATTTAAGTATACGCGGCTTGAAGGTACGCGTCAATTGTGATATGATCTTTTCGGGCACTGTATTCCGGTAAAGTGTCACAAAACGGCAAAGCATTTCGATGATGCATCTGTACGCGGAGGGCCGGGTCATGGAACATATGGAATATTTGATTGCACGCAGCGAAGAACTGCAAAGCTATATGACGGATATCCGGCGCAGCCTGCACCGTTTTCCGGAGACGGGATGGCTGGAGATGCGCACCAGCGCGCTGATTGCCAAAGAACTGACTGAGATGGGCTGCGAGGTGATCACGGGTCGCGCTGTCTGCAGGGAAGATGCGCGCATGGGCGTGCCGCCGCAGAAGCAGACGCAGGCGCACCTTGAGCGCGTACTCCGGCATGGCTGCGAGGAGGAATACCTCACCAAGGACATGCGCGAGGGCTTTACCGGCGTAATCGGCATTTTAAGAAATGGAGAAGGTCCAACGGTTGGCCTTCGCTTTGATATTGACGCGCTGGGCATGCAGGAATGGCCGGATGATACGCACCGCCCGACCAGAGAGGGCTTTGCAAGCGTGATTCCCGGCATGATGCATGCCTGCGGGCATGACGCGCACGCGGCCATCGGCTTGGGTGTGGCGAAAATTCTTTCGGAGATGAAGGAGAAGCTTCACGGCACGGTGAAGCTGATTTTCCAGCCGGGCGAGGAAGGCGCGCGCGGCGCAAAGGCGATCGTGGCGGCTGGGCATCTTGATGACGTCGATGTGTTCATCGGTTCGCATGTCGCGCCTGCGCATAGCCTTGACGACGGCGACGTGACCCCGGGCACATACGGCTCGCTGGCTACGACAAAATATGACGTAAAATTCACCGGGCTTGCCGCGCATGCGGGCGGCTATCCGGAAAAGGGCAAAAACGCCCTGCTGGCGGCGGCCAGCGCCGTGCTCTCGCTGCATGCGATTCCGCGCCACAGCGACGGCCAGAGCCGCATCAATGTCGGCACGCTGCACGCGGGCACGGGCAGAAACGTGATTCCCGACGAGGCAATCATGCAGATTGAGGTGCGCGGCGAGACGACGGAGATTAACAGCTTTGTTGCCAGATCCGCCGAGGAGATCTGCCGCGGCGCAGCGATGATGCACGGCTGCGAGGTGGAAATCACCAAGATGGGCGAGGCTGAGGGCCAGCACAGCGACGAGGCGCTCTATACGCGCATTGCGGATATCGTGCGGCGCGATTTGCCGCACCTCACGGTGAGCAGCATCATCAATTCAAAAAACTGGGGCAGCGAGGATATCTCCGTGATGATGAACCGCGTGCAGGAGCGCGGCGGCCTTGCAGCCTATATGCGCGTGACGACGCCGATGGCCGACGCGCAGCATACCGTGAAATTCGACTTTGACGAGAGCGTCCTGAAAAAGAGCGCGCAGGTTTTCTGCGCGGCGGCGATGGATGTGCTCGCTTAATCTGACAAAAGAAGGTTTATACCATATATGAAAAAAGTATTTGAGCATGCGTGGATTCTGACCATGGACGACGATTTCACGCAGATCCGCGACGGTTGGCTGTTGGTGAACGGCAGGAACATCGAAGCGATGGGCGAGGGCCTGTATCCCGGCGAATGCGATGAGCGCATCGACGCCCGCGGAGGCATTCTGCTGCCTGGCTTCATCAATACGCACTGCCATGCGTCGATGATCCCCTTCCGCACGATGGGCGACGACTGCCCCGACCGCCTGCGCCGCTTCCTGTTCCCGCTGGAGGACAAGGCGATGACCCAGGAGCTGGTCTATCTGGGCGCGCTCTACGGCATTGCCGAAATGCTGCTGGCGGGCGTGACGACGTTCGTGGATATGTATTACTTTGAGGACGAGGTTGTGCGCGCCTGCCAGAAAATGGGCATGCGCGGCTATCTGGGTGAGACGATCATCGGCCAGAGCACATGCGACAGCAAGGGCAAGCCCTACGGCGGCTTTGAAATCGCCCGCGAGATCCTGCAGCAGTATTATAATGACGATCTGATCCATCCGATTCTCGCGCCGCATGGCACGACCACCTGCGACGAGGCCGCGCTGCGCCGCTCGCACGATATGGCCGTGCAGTATGGCACGCTGATGACGCTGCACGTGAGTGAGATGGACTATGAAATGAAGCATTTCGCCGAGATGGGTCACACGCCGCTTTCCTATATGGATTCCATCGGCACGGTGAGCGAGCATCTGCTGGCGGCGCACTGCATTCATGTCTCTCCCGAGGACGCGGAGCTTCTGGGCAGAAAGGGCGCGAGCGTCGCGCACTGCATCGCCAGCAACACCAAGGCGGGCAAGGGCGTAGCGCCGGTGAAGGCGCTGCTGGAGGCGAATGTGCCGGTTGGCCTGGGTACGGACGGCCCGTCTTCCGGCAACACGCTCAATCTGTTCGATCAGATGCGCCTGTTCGCCAATTTCCATAAGAATGAAAACCGCGACCGCAGCCTGTTCCCGGCGAAGGATATCGTGGCGCTGGCCACGCGCGGCGGCGCGAAGGCGCTGCACGCCGAGAAGGAAATCGGCATGCTCAAACCCGGCATGCGCGCGGACATGGTGCTCGTGTCCATCGAGGGCGCGAACATGTTCCCGACGTATAACCCGTATTCCGCGCTGGTTTACTGCGCGAACACCTCCAATGTGGATGTGGTCATGACGGGCGGCGAGGTCCGCGTGCGCGGCGGCCGGCTGACGAAGACGGATCTGCCGGGTCTGCGCGCGAAGCTGGCGATGCAGATGAAGCCGTTTATGGCCTCCGCGGCGGAGTATGCGGATATTATCTGATGTAATCATTGATTCTGCCTGCGGCGCAGAACGCGCTGCGCTGGGCCCAGAGGGAGTAGGGGGGATTCGGATTTCCCCCCTACCTCCCTCTGGACTCCCATACCCCCTTGAAACCGCCAGGGTCCTCACGGCCCTGGACCCGGGGCTATATACGAGGATTACAGAATCAATCATTTTCCTTAGGCAAACGGAGTTTGCTACGCTTGGCTGCTTGAAGCCGCCGCGAAGCGAAGAAGGGGTTTGGGGATGAAATCCCCAAGCGGGTTCCGGCGGCAGCCCGTCGTATCCCCGGAGTACCGGAACG
>CAZACE010000160.1:0-4841 GCA_964483255.1 uncultured Oscillospiraceae bacterium | reverse complement strand
AAAAAGATCCAGACCGAGTTGCTTTCTCGTTCTGGATCTTCGTTTGTTCTCTTGACGTCATTATCTCCATGACATTGCGTCTTCCGAAGCCCTTTTCTTTCATCATTTAAGCTCACTGCCCAGCAGGCAGCCCACGGACGAATCCCCTGTCTGCACGAAGCAGAAATCGCCGCTCACGCCGATGACCGTCACCGTCTCGCCGACCATGAGCATCGCTACTGCATCATACGAATTGGACGGCCTGTCGCGCAGAACAACCGACTGCGTGCCGTACGGCGAAGCCACCTGGCTGTTTTCCCTCGCGTCAATCGCACTGGAATCCTTCAGGTAGCTCGTCATCATGTAGCCCGTCACGCTGCCCCGACCGCCGCCGATTTTCACCTGCGACCAGCCGTCGCCCGCATCGCTGAGCACCTCAAGGCGCGTGCCGCTGACAAACTTGCCGATGGCCGCCGCATCCCTGCTCGGCGCTTTGCGCAGGTTCAGGCCGCTGGAGGGATCGCCGCCATTGTCAATCACTGCGCTGTGTGCCATTGCCAGCGCAGGCGCCATCATCAGCAGCATGATCAGAAGCACCATCAATCGCTTCTTCATTTTATCACCTCATCCCGGCATCCCTGCCGGATTCATTTCCATTTTCATCTAATAGACGATCCAGATGCCGTTTTCCTTCCCGGTCATTCCGAAAAAAAACGCATTTTTCGTCTGCTTGTCTGATCTATTCTATCATGTCCGGCATGCCCTGCGAAAGACATATTTGATCTCTTTTCAACCAAATTTGACAAAAGACGAACAAACACAGCAGATTTCGTGGAATTTTACGGGTTTACTGGCCGATTAAATTCGGATATACTATGTATATTCGTTCAGAAACCCAAACTTTGGGGTCAAGAATGCGCACACCAGGAGGTATCCATGAAGCTCTACCTAACAGGTAAGCCCTGCTCACAGCAGCGCCATTGCTATTACGTTGAGGCGACCGACGCCTCGTTCATCGTGGATTGCGGCTATCAGCGCTGCTATGCCGACGATGAACTCCCGCATCTGAGCAGCGAGCAGATCCACTCTGCCCGTTACCTCTTCCTGACGCATTCCCACGAGAACCAGGCCGGCGGCCTGACCTATCTGCTTGCCAATGGCTTTTCCGGCCGCGTCGTGCTGACCGCCGAAACCGCACAGCAGCTGCATACCGCTATCGATGATCCCATCATCCTGGAAGGCCTGTGCCTGCCCTATGTGGAAACTGACCTGCCCGGCGGCCTGCATCTCATCTGGGGCCGCAGCGGCCACTGTCTGGGCAGCGCCTGGTTCCGCATTCGCAATGGAGACGGCTGCATTCTCTTCTCCGGCGACTATTATCCCGCCGCGCGCATTCATGAGGCCGATCCCATTCAGGGCATGAAGGCCGATATCGCCGTGCTCGACTGCGACTACGGTACCCAGAGCGCCAGCACGCGCGAAGAGCAGCTCAGCGCGCTGATTGACGCCATTGCCGAGGCCATCGCCGACGGCCGCCCCGTACTTCTGCCCGTTCCCACCTATGGCCGCGGCCTGGGCATCATCTCCTGCATCAGCGAGCGCCTGCCCGATGTGGATATCTTCGCCGACGAGGCGCTCAGACGCGAGCTCTCCCAGCTCGACGCGACCGCCATGTGGGTCAAGCCGGAAGCCGGCACGCTCCTTAGCAGCATCTTCGTGCGCCCGATTCCCGAGGAATTCGTCGCCCTTGGCGTGTATTTCATCAGCGATCCCCAGCTGGATGAGCCGGAATCCCTCGTGCTCCTGCGCCAGCTGCTCATCTGCGGCGCGCGCGTCTTCATGACGGGCACCGTCGAGGTTGGCACCTACGCCGCCTCACTCATGCATTCCGGCAACGCGCGCATGCTGCGCTACGCCGTGCATTGCACGCAGGAGGAGATGCTCTCCGTCGCCAGCCAGAATGACTTTGGCCGCATCATCGCCTATCGCTCGGACTACGCGCCCACGCAGAGCATATACGAAATCTCCAATCCGCAAGAATAAAGGACGACCAAGGTCGTCCTTTTTTATTTGGGTTACGCTGGGTTTACGTTGGGCTGCCGCCCAAACCTGCCTGAGGGATTTCATCCCTCGGACTCCCTATTTCGCTTCGCAGCGGTTTAAAGCTGCATTATTTCACAGCATCCAGCACGGCCTGCGCCATCGCGTCCTTTTCGCAGATGCCGGTGTGACGGATTTCCATCTCGGGCAGCCCCGCGATCTGGTCCGGCTCGCGGGTTCCGGTCATTTCGCTCAGCATCGCGCAGCAGGCAAAGTCGTCCTTGCCCTGCACGGCTTCCTCGCCCGCGATCGCCTCGAGCACGGACGCGCCGAATTTATACGGGCTGGCCGTGGAGACGATGACCGCCGGGGTCTTATCGCCGGTCTTTTCGATATACGCACGCAGCACGGCAGAAGCCACCGCCGTATGCGTATCCATCAGGTAGTGATCCTCCTGCCAGGTGCGGCGGATTTCCGCGCGGATGCCGTCCTCGTTCACATAGCCCGCAGCGTACTTTGCCTGAAGCTTATGAAGCATATCCGCATCGACCTGATAGCGGCGCTCTGTCCTCAGCTGCGTCATCAGATCTGCGACCTTCGCGCCGTCGTAATCGCACAGATCAAACAGCAGGCGCTCCAGGTTGGAGGAGATCAGGATATCCATGGACGGGGAAATGGTCTTGAAGAAATCGCGGCCGGAGATATCGTATACGCCGGTCTCAATGAAATCGGTGAGCACGTTGTTCTCGTTGCTCGCGCAGATGAGCCTGCCTACCGGCAGACCCGCCTTGCCGGCATAATCCGCGGCGAGGATATCGCCAAAGTTGCCGGTCGGCACGCAGAAATTGACCTTGTCGCCCGGCTTGATCGCGCCTTCGGCAAGCAGATCCGCATAGGCGGAGAAATAATAGACGACCTGCGGCACAAGGCGGCCGAAGTTGATGGAATTGGCGGAGGAGAGCACGCGGCCCTGCTTATTTATCTTCGCAGCAAAGTCCGGATCAGAGAATATCTTTTTGACGCCAGTCTGCGCATCGTCAAAATTGCCCCTCACGGCGATGACATGCGTGTTGCTGCCGCCGGTGGTCACCATCTGCAGGCGCTGCGCCTGGGAGACGCCGCCGTGCGGATAAAACACGCAGCAGCGGGTGCCCGGCACATCCAGGAAGCCTTCCAGCGCGGCCTTGCCCGTGTCGCCGCTGGTCGCCACGAGGATGAATACCTCGCGCTCCTCGCCGTGCTTCTTGCCGCTCATGGTCAGCAGATACGGCAGCAGCTGCAGCGCCATATCCTTGAACGCCAGCGTCGGGCCATGCCAAAGCTCCAGCGCATGCGCCCATGAGCCCACCCTGGCCATCGGCGCGACGGCCTCGCAGTCAAAGCCCGTGCCATACGCGCCGGCAATGGCTTTTTCAAGCTCCTCGCGGGTAAAGTCCGGCAGAAAGCGTTCCAGCACAAAACGCGCGCGCGCCTGATAGCTCATGGGCGCAAGCGCGGCGATCTCCTCCAGCGTGAACTGCGGAAACTCGGCCGGCACATACAGTCCGCCGTCGGGCGCAAGGCCGCGAAGGATCGCCATGGACGGCGTAACGGCACTGGCGCCGCGGGTAGAAAACATCTGCATAAGGATTCCTCCTTTGGTATTGAACGGGCAAAAGCCCAATCATATTTGAAAAAACTGTCTAAGTATTATACAAGAAAGCCGCCCTTGCGTCAATAGAAGCAAAGGCGGCTGATTCTATGCAGTTTTCTGCCCGATCTCAGCGCGCGCAAGCGGCGAGATACCCAGGGCGATGCGATCAGATCTGATACTTGCGGATGGCTTCCGGCACATTGGCGGCGTCATCGCTGAAGCTGATCACCATATCGCAGCCAGCGTTGGCAACGAGCGTTTCGAGCTTGGCAAAGAAGTCAACCAAATCCTGAGACTCAGCCTTGACCAGCTTGAGGAACGCATCCACGTAGATCACGCTGATGTCATAGTTGCCGGCGAGAATGCCAGCCAGGAAGCCGTAGAAGGAATCCTTGCCCTTCACGGAGTACTCGCTCGCATCCACAAAACGAACCTGGGGCTTGAGGCTGAGGGTATAGCTCTTGTCGTCGTCCACAAAGAGCACGTTGCCCTTCGCTTCCTTCACGGAAGCATTCGCCATATCCAAAATACGCTTGGTCTTGCCGGAACCCTTCTTGCCAAAGATGATCTGGATCACGGTCAATCCCTCCCTTTCAGTTTTTTCTGGTAGTTACATTATAGCTTAAATCCCTACCCATGACTAGCCCCAATTTTGCGAATGTCAAAAAAAACGGTCCTCAGGGGCCAAGGATGCAAAACCGGATATGAAAAACCTTGCTTTTTTCCCCACTCCATGCTATAAATGAGATATCCATCTTTTGGCGATATTTTTATGCAGAATCAGATACTGTCAGCGCGGGATTTTCCCGCGCGGAAGGAGTCTTTTATGAAGCACCTGCTCAAAGTCCTCACCGGCGCGCGGCTGTGCGCCGCGCTCGTTCTTTGCGCCTGTCATGGCATGGCGCAGGGCGAAACCGGCGTCTTCTGGCAGTTGGAGGAAGTGTCCGTTTCCTCCTATGCAGCCTCCCCCTATGGAGACGCCTATGCTCACACCAGCCAGCAGCCCTTCTCCCTTGAGGACGCTGAAGACATGATGAAGGCTATCCGCGGCGAGCGCACGCTGTCCGTAGGCATCGAACGTGCCTCCACCGGTCGCCGCGCGGATGCGGTCTACACCGTTTCTGGCTTCCCGGCACTCATCCCGGGCGCGGCCAGCGCGCGTCTGTCCATTGCGAGCGAAACCGCCACC
>CAZACE010000159.1:0-4842 GCA_964483255.1 uncultured Oscillospiraceae bacterium | reverse complement strand
CCTGTTCCCGTATGTCTATCTGTATACTTCCGGCGCGATGAACAGCATCGACGCATCGCTGGAGGAGGCGGCGGAGAACCTGGGCATGAATAAGCTGCGCCGTATCTGGACGATTACGCTGCCTGTCGTGCTGCCGTCGATTCTGGCTGGCTGCATCATGGTGTTCATGACCTGCCTGGCCGACTTCGGCACACCGATGCTGCTGGGCGAGGGCTATACCGTGCTCCCCGTCCTCGTCTATAACGAATATATGTCCGAGAGCGCGACCGATCCGTACATGGCTTCCGCGCTGTCGGTGATCATCGTGGCATGTTCCATGGTGATGCTGGCGCTGCAGAAGCTCGTGGTCGAAAAGAAGAATTACACCATGAGCACCCTGCGCCCGCCGCAGGAGACAAAGCTGCACGGCATGAAGCGCGTCGCTGTGTCCCTGCCGGTGTATGTGGTCGTGTTCTTCGCGCTGCTGCCGCAGATCGTGGTCATCTGCCAGTCGTTTGTGGAGCGCAGCTTCTCGGGCATGATTCAGGGCATCAACCTGAACAACTACCGCGCGATCCTCTCGAGACTCGGCCAGAATATCTTCAACACCTATGCATTCTCGCTGGTGGCGATCGTGTTCATCATCATCTTCGGCATCCTGATTTCCTATGTGCTCGTTCGCAAGAAGGGCAAGGCTGCAACACTGATCGACACGCTGATCATGTTCCCGTACGTGATCCCGGGCTCTGTTCTGGGCATTGGTCTCATCGTCGCTTTCAACCGCAAGCCCATCATTCTGGTCGGTACGGCGGCGATCATGATCATCTCGTATATCGTGCGCAAGCTGCCCTATACCGTGCGCTCGGGCAGTGCTTTCCTCTATCAGATGGATCCTTCTGTCGAGGAAGCGTCGATCAACCTGGGTGTCTCGCCGATGAAGACCTTCTTCACGCTGACGGCGCGCATGATGCTCCCTGGCGTCATGTCCGGCGCGGTGCTGAGCTGGATTACCTGTATCAACGAGCTCTCCAGCTCCATCATGCTCTATTCGGGTAAAACCTCCACCATCGCCGTTGCGATCTATCAGGAGGTTGTGCGCATGAGCGACGGCACGGCTGCGGCGCTGGCAACAATTTTGTCGGTAACGACGGTCGCTTCGATGCTGCTGGTGTTCAAGCTTACAAAGGGCAAGGTCAAGATTGTCTGATCGCAAAGCTGCATAAAACAAGGACGGCTGGAGAACCAGTCGTCCTTTTGTCATTCCTTGATACATTTGATTCGCTTGACAGCGCTCTCGTCCGGCGTGATATAGAGCGTGCGCTGATGCGTGTAGATGACGAAGCCTGCGGGTGTGCCGCCGGGCTTTTTGATGTAGCGGCGAAGCGTTGCATCAATGGGTACCTGCGCGGAGCGCATGCCCTTTGAATAATAGGCCGCCAGCATCGCAGCTTCCATGATGGTCGTCTCCGGTACGTCAGTTGCGTGCACAAGCAAATGCGAGCCGGGCATTTTCTGCGCATGCAGCCAGAGCTCGTCGCCCTTTGCGCCCATGGTCAGGCGCTCGTTCTGCAGGGCGTTCTTGCCGACTTCTATCTCGATACCATCACAGGAGAGGAACTTCATCGGCTGGGAGGGCGCTTCCTTACGCGGCTTCATCTTGGTGACCGTCTGGCGGACGTGGCCGGATTTCTCCAGCATCGAGCGAAGCTCGGCAAGCCCCTGCGCATCTGTGCACTTGCGCAGATCGTCCTCCATTTGCTCCAGATATTCAAGCTCCTGCTCAGCCTTGGCTTTTTGCTCAGCGGCCAGCGTCCTCGCGCCTCGCGCTTTCTGATAGAGCTTGAAATAGCGCTGCGCGTTCTGCGCAGGAGAGAGGGATACGTCCATGGCGATATCAATAGGCGCACAGTCCTCGGTGTAGAAATTCTCCACCCGGGCGACAGCCTCGCCCTTCCTCAGGCGATAGAGGTTTGCCTGAATGAGTTCGCCTTTTTGACGGTATTCTTCCATGCGCGCCGCACCTTCGAGCGCCTCGTTTTGTATCGCGATCTTCTTTTCACAGCGCTCAATGTGATTCTTGAGCGTATGCGCAAGGCTGCTGGCACGCTGGTTCATGCGGTCGCGCCTGTCGCGCTCGTAGAAATAGGCGTCCAGCGCGGCGCTGGGACCGTCCTTGTATTCCTGCACGCGCGCCATGGGCAGATGCAGCTGCTGGAAGGGATAGATATCGCTGGGCGCGCCGTCGTCTGTGAGATTCACCACACACGGCCCCATGGCAGGCATTTCACCCAGATACCGGTGCAGCGCCTGCGCGGCGGAATTAATATCGATTTCGCTGATGAGCGCACTGGTGTCCAGCCCGATGCGAGCGCAGGCCTCGCGCGCTGCCTGCGGGGAGAAGCCGGCAATGCAGCTGCCCACGGCCTTGTCCAGCTTGCCGCCGGTTTCCTCAAGGCGCTGCGCAATCTCCTTCGCCGAGGCCGTTTCGGGATTCAGCTTGCCCTGGGAAGGCGGATAGCTGTAGGGCAGCCCGGGCATCACCTGGCGAACGCGGGAAATGTCCTCGCCGATATGGCGCGCCGCGTCGATAATGCGTCCGTCGGCAGTGCGCAGGATGATGTTGGAATGGCGGCCCATGATCTCGATGACCAGCGTACGCGTGATGGGATCGCCAAGCTCGCTCAGGGCGCTGATGTCGATTTCCAGAATGCGGTCGCCTGCGATCTGGCGAACGGCCAGCACGCGGCCTGAACCGAGATATTTGCGCAGCAGCATGCAGAACATCGGCGGCTCCATCGGGCCGGTCTTGGCATGCTCGCTCAGATGTACGCGCGCGGCATTGGCCGATGCGCTGAGCACGAGGCGATGATTGGCGCCCTGTGCGCGGATGATCAGATGGATCTCATCGCGCTCGGGCTGAATGACGCGATCTACGCGTCCGTCTCTGAGTTTTGCGTCCAGCTCGCGCGCAACAAAGCCGAGCATCACGCCGTCCATGGGCATATTTCCAAAACCTCCTTGAGGCATACAGCAAAAGTCGATTCATTATACCATGGCTGCAGGGGAGAAGCAAATACAAAAGCAGATGCAGCTTTTAGCATGGATAGGCCTTCAGGGGAATACACTCAAGCGGAATAAGCCGCAAGGAGTGATGGAGGATGAAGTGGCCGAACGTGCCAAAGCTCAAAGTGAAACGGGCGAATATTGAGCGTGCGCTCATCGGATGCTCTGCGATGCTGGTGCTGCTGCTCTCCGTACAGGGGAGCGAAGTGAACATGGAACCCTACGAGGAGCCGCTGGAGGAGATTCCCGTAGCTAAGACAGCTGTATCGGCCGTATCTGCGTCTGCCGGAGATTATCAGCAGACGGTGGTCTATTATGAGGATGGGGATGGGTATCTTGTGCCCGTGCAGCGGGATGTGATCCGGCAGGACGGCATCGCCAAAGCGACGCTTGAGCTCATGGTACAAAGCGCGAAAAATGACATGGATGCTGCACGGCTGGGACTCATGCCTGTCGTGCCGGAGGGAACGACGTTTGAACTGGACATCGCTGACGGGCATGCGCGCGTGGATCTGGGAAGAGAGGCGCTCTCGGCGATTGACAAGCAGCAGGAGGAAAACATGCGTACGGCGATTGTCTGGGCGCTCACGGAGTTTGATACAGTCAAGGACGTCAACTTTCTCGTGGATGGCCAGCTGCGCGAAACGCTGACCCACGGCACGAATATCTCCGGTTCCTATACGCGCGTGGGGCTTAATCAGGAGGAAACGACGGCCGAGGTCTTTGCCGATGCAAACGAGGTACAGATGTATTTTCCGGCGCAGGATGGCAGGCTGCTCGTGCCGGTTTCGCGTACTGTTTATTCGGATGACGACGTAGCGACGGCTGTCTTTGAGTTTCTTCGCGGGCCGAAGGCAGACAGCGGCCTGGAAGAACCGCTTGCCAGCGACGTGCAGCTGCTGGGCGTGTCGGTCAAGGATGGCATCGTGACAATTGATTTTTCCAAGGAATTCACGAAGATTGCAGAGCGCAGCGACGGCGGCGTGCAGGCCATGCGCGCGCTGATGATGACCTGTACGCGTTATCCTGGAATCAAGAAGGTGAAAATTCTCGTGGAAGGAGAACCCTATCAGCTGCCCGTGGATGATGTGCCGACGTTTGCCAATGTGGCCTCTGAGGTGGAAAACAGCTATCCGGAAGTGATGCTTATCGAATAGCGGATTGGATACAAAGAAAACAGTAGGGGAGGGGCTCGGCTTCTCCCTGAAAAAAGAGCGCCCTGTTTCCGGGTCGGGGAAACAGGGCGCTTGTTGATATGCGATTCAGGGGAGAAGGCGATTACAGCTCTCTGTGGATGTACTGGCAGTGGATGTAGATGTTCTGAATCTTCTTAGCCTCGGAGCTGTATTCTGCAGTCTTGAGCTTGATGATGGGCTGCGTGCCGGACGGCGTGATATATACCTTGAAGGCAATGGCATGCTGGTTGACGGCCATCTCCTGCGGATCGACATAATCAAAATAGCGGTTCTCGATGTCGAGGTAGTCACAGATCACAGACTCGAGATAAGCGCCGGAGAAGCACTTAACCACGCTCTCGGGGTCGTAGCTTTCGATGATGCCCTTCGCTTCTTCAAAATTGAGATACTCGCACTTGAAGGTGCCAACGCCAAGGACATTGCTCAGAGAAGTGTTATCCAGCAAAAGCAGCGGCAGATTGGTATAGTCCATAGTGTACCTCCTTATAGATTGAATCGGCAAAACATTATCGTTAAATTTATTGTAATTGAACAAAGTAAGGATGTCAAGCAAATTCAAAGCATTTATATTGATAACTATTTATCAATAAATGATCGTGTGAAT
>CAZACE010000158.1:0-4863 GCA_964483255.1 uncultured Oscillospiraceae bacterium | reverse complement strand
ACGATGATCTGCGTGCCCGGCTCAAGAACTGCCGTCCAGCCGTCAAACGGGTCGGCGGCCATGGGATTGTCCGTCAGCTGCGCGCTCTCCTCGACCATGGCGGCAAAGCCGTCTTCAAAGGCGAGCTGCGGCTCATAGGGGATGTCGGTGATGGATCCGGCCTCGACCCAGCCGATGGGGCCAAAGCTCTCGCTTGTGCCCTGCGCGGCCATCGCCCAGCAGTCGAACTGGCCAAAGAGCACGTAATCCTTGCCGGTATCCAGCGTTTGATCGTTGTGGCGATAGAAGCCCTGCGTCGGGCCGCAGTAAAGATCGAGAATCTGGCCTTCCGCTTCCGGTGTCATGGCAATGGGCGTAAGCGCGGCGGCGTCAATGCCTTCGCCAAGCGCGCCGGAGGGCAGCAGCAGGCAAATGATGAGAAGAATGGAAGATACAAGGCGCATGGGCATAACCTCCTGTCCAAAGGCGAGGGGAAGGGTTCGTCCGTATATTCCGCAAAGCTGTTCATGGCTGACAGCTGGGAATGCTTTTGTAGGGTATTCCTGTGTTTTTATGATATCAAATCACAGTGGGTTTGTCAAAGCCTGCGCGCCTGTTTCTGCCCCATCCAGTCAGCTTTAACGTAATACACCGTAAAGAAAATGCAGCTGAGCGCCCAGGTGATCGGATACGCCCAGGAAACTGTCGTCAGCACAGGGCGCAGCTGCGTGGCCAGCGTCACATACGGCACGCGTACCACGCACCAGCAGATGACCATACCGAGCATCGAAATGCTGGATTTGCCTGCGCCGCGCAGCGCTGCTGCGATGGCATGCGTATAGGCGGCCAGGAAGAAAAACGGTGTGATCGTGCGCTGATGCATGACGCCATAAGCGATCACCTCGGGATTGGCGTCGAACAGGCCAATGAGCTGCGGGGAGAAGGCGCAGATGAGCAGCGCAACGGTTTCGGCGATGCCCGCAGAACAGAGGATGCCGATGCGGATTCCCTTTTTCGCGCGGTCGGGTCTTCCTGCACCCAGATTCTGGCTTACAAACGTGGTCAGCGCCATATTGAAGCACATCACGGGCAGGAAGGCGAAGCCCTCGATGCGCGAATGCGCGCCGCAGCCCGCCATTGCCGCTGCGCCGAAGGCATTGATATTCGATTGGACGACCACGTTTGCAAAGGAAATGATGCAGTTGGCGACGCCGGAGGGGACGCCGTTTGAGAGGATCGCGCGAAGCGCGGGCAGATTGAAGCCGAGCTTTCGAAGATCCACCCGGTAATCTCCGGCGCTGTGCATCAGGCGATGCAGGCAGAGCACCGTGGAAACGACCTGCGAGATCGCCGTGGCGACAGCAGCGGAGGCGACACCCCAGTTAAACGTGCCGACAAAGAGAAGATCCAGCACGACATTGATGATGGAGGAGATGATCAGGTAATACAGCGGATGCCGACTGTCGCCTACGGCCTGCAGGATACCCATGCAGATGTTGTACATGACAAAGGCGAGCGAACCGAGGAAATACGTGCGGAAATAGGCGATGGACTGCGGCAGAACGCTTTCGGGCGTGCCCATCAGGCGGAGAAGTGCGGGCGAGAGCGCCGCACCGGCGACTGTCATGAAAACGCCGACGATAAAACCGCCTGTGAGCAGGGTATGGATGGATTTTTGCATGCGGGCGGTATCGTGCGCGCCGTAATGGCGGCTGATGACCACGCCTGCGCCTGTGGCCAGACCGTTGAAAAAGCCGATGAACAATTGGATCAGGCTGCCGGAGGAACTGACCGCGGCCAGGGCGTCGCTGCCCAGAATGTTGCCTACGATCAGGGAGTCTGCGGTGTTGTAGAGCTGCTGGAAGAGATTGCCCAGCAGCAGCGGGATGGCAAAGCTGATGAGCTGGCGGGCGATGGGACCCTCTGTCATCAGCATGGAATGCTCAGCCTTCACATGACGCCGCATAGATGTTCCTCCTTGAATGCTTGTCATATATGCTTATTATACGACTTTTGCTGCATGGCTTCAATATGAAAAAGAACCAGGCTATGCAGCGAAAACTACATAACCTGGTTGATGTGAAAACCCGGTTCAAAATCGCGAAGCGAAGACGGGAGTCTGAGGGAGATATCCCTCAGGCGGGTCTGGGCAGCAGCCCAGCGTCCCCGATCGTTCCTCTCTTATACCGCAAACTCCGCCAGGAACTTCTCACCCGCTTCGATGGTTTCGCGGACACGGTTGGGGGCGGGACCGCCCGGCACGTCGCGCAGGGTTACGCAGGCACGCATGGAGCAGGCGACGAAGATGTCCTCATCAAAGAGCTCGGAGAAGCTGCGCAGCTCTTCGAGGCTCAGGTCGAGCAGGCCCTTGTTGTCCTTGACGCAATAGAGCACCAGACGGCCGATGACCGCGTGCGCATCGCGGAAGGTCATGCCCTTCTTGACGAGGTAGTCGGCGGCGTCGGTCGCGTTGGTGAAGCCGCCCTCGGCGCTGCGGGCCATGTTGTCCGCGCGGAAGGTACAGGTGGAGAGCATGGCGGTGAAGACCATGAGGGACTTGATGAGCGTGTCACGCGCATCAAAGAGGCATTCCTTGTCCTCCTGCATGTCCTTGTTGTAGGTCAGCGGCAGACCCTTGAGCGTGGTCAAAAGGCCGACGAGATCGCCGTAGACACGGCCGGTCTTGCCGCGGATGAGCTCGGCAACGTCCGGGTTCTTCTTCTGGGGCATGATGGAGGAGCCGGTGGCGAAGCTGTCGTCCATTTCCACAAACTTGAACTCGTGCGTGCTCCAGATGATCATCTCCTCGCAGAAACGGGAAAGATGCATCATGCACACGGACGCGGCGTAGATGTAATCGCAGACATAGTCGCGGTCAGAGACGGCGTCCAGGGAGTTGAGCGTGATGGAAGAAAAACCCAGCAGCTCCTGCGTGCGATAGCGGTTGAGCGGATGGGTCGTGCCGGCCAGCGCGCCGGAGCCCAGCGGGCATACGTCGGCGTGCTGATAGACTTCCTTCATGCGCTGCATATCGCGGGAGAACATCTGGAAATACGCCATCATGTGGTGGCCCAGGGTCACCGGCTGCGCGCGCTGCATGTGGGTGTAGCCCGGCATGATGCTCTCGCAGTGGCGCTTGGCGATCACGATAAGCGCCTCGCACAGCTCCTTTTGGAACTGAATGGCTTCCTTGGCGATCTGCTTGATGTACATGCGGCTGTCCAGCGCAACCTGATCGTTGCGGCTGCGGCCGGTGTGCAGGCGCTTGCCCGCATCACCGATGCGCTCGGTGAGCAGCTTTTCCACGTTCATGTGGATATCCTCGGCATCCAGCGCGAACTTGATCTTGCCTGCATCCACGTCATCGCGGATAGACTTGAGGCCTTCGATCATGGCGTCGGCGTCCTCCTTAGAGATCACGCCCTGCTCGCCGAGCATGGTGGCATGGGCGATGGAGCCGGTGATATCCAGATGAGCCAGGCGCTGGTCAAACGTAATGGAAGAATGGAAATCGTCGACCAGTCCGCTGGTCTGCTTCTCGAAGCGTCCGCCCCAGAGTTTCATGCGTGTGTCCTCCTGTTCGAAAGAAAAAGGCTGTAAGGCGTTACCTTGCAGCCCTTTTTAACGTATAGTTGCTTTCTTCGCCGAGAAAGGAAGAAGGGAGTCTGAGGGTGCTAACCCTCAGGCAGGGCTTGGGGCGGCAGCCCCAACGTAACTCCTGCTTATTTCTCCGTCAGACCGGCCTTTTCCTTCATCATCGCCTGAACTTTCAGCGGCAGGCCATAGAGATTAATGAAACCGGCGCTGTCCTTGTGGCTGTAGAGCTCGCCGGAATCGCCGAACGTCGCGATATCCTCCATATAGAGGCTGTAGGGAGAGGTGACGCCCGCGCCGATGACATTGCCCTTGTAGAGCTTGACCTTCGCGGTGCCGGTCACATACTGCTGGGTCACATCGACGAACGCGCTCATGGCCTCGCGCAGCGGGGTATACCACAGGCCGTTGTAGACCAGCTCGGCGAACTTGGGCGCCATCTGATCCTTGTAGTGTGCGGTGTCGCGATCGACGGTGATCTCCTCAAGGTTGCGGTGCGCAGCATAGAGGATGGTTCCGCCCGGGGTCTCGTAAACGCCGCGGCTCTTCATGCCGACCAGACGGTTCTCGACCATATCGGCAATGCCCACGCCGTTGCGGCCGCCGATCTCGTTGAGCTTGGTGAGCAGGCTGATGGCGTCCAGCTTTTCGCCGTTGACGGCAACCGGGATGCCCTTTTCAAAGTCAATGGTGACGTATTCCGGGGTGTCCGGCGCATCCTCCGGATACACGCCCAGGCAGAGCAGATCGCGCGCGGGCTCATTGGCCGGATCTTCCAGCTCACAGCCCTCGTGAGAGAGATGCCAGATGTTGCGGTCCATGGAGTACGGACGATCCTTCTTGACCGGAACAGGGATGCCGCGGGCCTCGGCATATTCGATCTCTTCCTCGCGGGTCTTGAGTTCCCACTCGCGCCACGGGGCGATGATCGGCATATCCGGCGCGAACGCCTTGATCGTCAGCTCGAAGCGGACCTGATCGTTGCCCTTGCCGGTGCAGCCGTGGCAGATCGCGTCGCAGTTTTCCATCTTCGCGATTTCAACCAGGCGCTTGGCGATCAGCGGACGGGCGAAGGAGGTGCCCAGCAGGTACTTGTTCTCATAGACGGCGCCGGCCTTCAGGGTCGGCCAGATGAAGTCCTCGACGAATTCCTTGCGCAGATCCTCGATGTAGAGCTTCTCTGCGCCGGTCTTCTTCGCCTTCTCGTGCAGCGGCTCGAGCTCGTCGCCCTGGCCCACGTCGGCAGCGCAGCACACGACGGCGCAGCCGTAGTTTTCCTTGAGCCACGGG
>CAZACE010000157.1:0-4865 GCA_964483255.1 uncultured Oscillospiraceae bacterium | reverse complement strand
GTCCGGTGCCGATTGAGGAGATTGAAAAGCTGGTCAATCACGTGGAGACGACTGTCTGCCGCCAGATGGAGCAGGAAGTCACCAGCGAGCAGATCGGCCTTTTGATCATGGAAGGTCTCAAATCTCTGGACGAAGTGGCGTATATCCGCTTTGCGTCGGTGTATCGTCAGTTCAAGGATGTGCAGTCCTTCATGCTCGAGCTTCAGCAACTGCTGGATACCCAGAATAAGCCGGAGGAATAACCGAATAGGCTGCGCCGCATGCGCCCATGCTGAATGAAGAAAAAGCTTCATGGAGGCATGGGATGATGAAAAGAGCAAAGCGGCACAGTTTTTTGGTCGTTGCGGCGGCTGCTGTGCTGGCGTGGGGCGCGCTGCCCAAGGGCGAAGCATCCGTGCAGGTTTCAAGCGCGCAGGCAGATACGGTGCGCATGCTGATTCCTGGCGGTCAGGCTGTGGGCGTGGCGCTCAAAACGCAGGGTGTGCTTGTGATTTCGCGCATGAGCCGCCAGGATATCAAGACGCCGCTGCGCGTAGGCGATGTGATCTTTGCTGTGCAGGGGGAAACGATTGCCAGCGCGCAGGAGCTTTCGCAGCGCATTGCTGAGGCTGCGATGGACAACGTGGAGCTGTCCGTATTGCGTGACGGCCGTGCGATTACGCTGAAGGCTGCGACGCCTGTCAGCAGCGTGGATGGGCAGCGCAGGCTGGGCGTCTGGGTGCGCGACAGCACGGCGGGCGTGGGCACGCTGTCCTATGTGGATCCGAAGACGCAGGCATACGGTGCGCTCGGCCACGCGATTGTGGATGGGGATACCGGCGATATGCTCTCTGTCAAGGATGGGGCGATCATGACGGCGGACGTTGTGGGCGTTACCAGAGGCGAAAGCGGGCAAGCCGGCGAGCTCAAGGGCAGCTTCCTCAAAGAGGGGAGACAGATCGGCACGCTTGCGCTCAACAGCGTATTTGGCATCTACGGCAGGATGGAAGCGCAGGTGGAAGATTTGCTTTATCCGCAGGGCTTGCCGCTTGGCGGGAGAGCGCAGGTGCATGCGGGAAAAGCGACGATTATTTCAACCGTGGATGAGCATGGGCCGCAGGAATATGATGTGGAAATCCTGCGCTGCTTTGATCAGGACAAGCCCAGCCAGAAGGGCATGATCCTGCGGGTGACGGATCAGCGGCTGCTGGAAAAGACGGGCGGCATTGTACAGGGCATGAGCGGCAGCCCGATCATTCAGGATGGAAAGCTGATCGGCGCGCTGACGCACGTGTATCTGAGCGATCCGACGCAGGGCTATGGCATGTATATTGAGTGGATGCTTGAGCAGAGCGATGCGCTTGATGTGCAGATGGATGCTGCGGCATAATCATATCATCGAGAGGAAAGCGGGAAGATGCAGGGAGCGGTTCGTATTCTTCTGGCGGTGCGCGAGAGAAAAGTGATGCGTCCGCTGATTGCAGAAATGGATGACGGAGAAAAATGCATCTTTGATCTGGTGACGACGGGAACACAGGCGATTCAGGCCTGCTCAAAAGCACCGCCGGATATCCTTGTGATTGATGCGGTGCTTCCGGAAATAGATGGTTTGGCCGTGGTGGATCATCTGCGATGCGAGCTTGGCAGAAGAATGCCCAGGGTGATTGGCGAATCACGGACGCCGTTTTCGCGCAAGGGTTTTCTGCGCCGCGGTGCAAGCGCGGTGGTCGATATTCCGTGTGACATGCAAAAATTGAAAGACGCCATCGCGCATGAAATGGAGCATATGGGAGCGCGGGTCGACTGGGATGAACTATATCTCATGCGAACACATGCCGGCGTACTGCTTACGCAGATGGGCATGCATGCTTCGCTCAAGGGATATGGCTATCTCTGCAGCGCCGCCGCGTTGGCCTGCGAGAGCGAATCACGCCTGTTTTCCATCGGCAAGGAGATTTATGAACCGATCGCCGCGCATCATGGCACCACAGTTCAAAACGTCGAGCGCCTGATCCGCCACGCGATTGAGAGCACGATGACCGCTGCGCGGGCGAAGGGCGTATATTCGCTCTTTGGCAATACGATTGATCCTGCAAAGGGAAAACCGACCAATGCGCAGGTGATCGCGATGCTCGTGCAGCGCATGCGCGTGGAGAAAAGTGAGGCAATGTAAAAGGCCGCATCCGGAAAAGATGCGGCCTTTTTGCGTGAAGGAAACTGCGCGGAATCCCGTGCGGCGGGCATGGAGCGGCTTAAAAGGATAAAGCAGTTCGGAAGAGGGCGCGGCACGGCCCGCTTGGCGTATGCAGATTTTACAGGGTGACGGTCTTGCCGGTCTTGGAAGACTCGTAAATGCCCAGAATGATTTCCAGCGGCAGGCGGCCGGAATAGGCAGTGGCCAGCAGCTCTTCGCCGTCCAGAATGGAGCGGACGAGGTTGCCGATCTGCAGAACGTGGCCGGAGTTGTCGATTGCCATTGGATCGGAAGCGCCGGAGTTCTTTGCCTGCGCGCCGACCGGAAGACGGCACTCGAAGTCGCCCAGATCCCAGCTCATGATGCTGTTTTCTTCCAGCACGACGCTGCCCTTGTCGCCGCTGATGACGATGCGGCGCGGATAGCCCGGATAGCAGGTCGTGGAGCCCTCGACGATGCCCAGCGCGCCGTTTTCAAACTCGAGCACGGCGGCGGCGGCGTCTTCGACCTCGAGCGGCTTGCCGCCTTTTTCGCGGGTCAGGCAGCGGGCAAGGCCATTGATCGTTTTGACCGGGCCAAGCAGATAGCGGAACACGTCCACGCCGTGGATGCCCTGATTCATCATGGCGCCGCCGCCATCCATGGCCCAGGTGGCGCGCCAGGCGCCGGAGTCATAGTAGCTGTTGGCACGGTAATAGCGCATGGACAGGCTCGCATGGGTGATCCGGCCGAAAGCGCCGGCGTCGATGGCGCGCTTGACCTCCTGCGTTGCTGCGGCAAAGCGGTACTGGGAAATGATGCAGACCTTCATGCCGGTTTCCTTCTCTGCGGCGATCAGTTCATCCGCTTCGGCGAGGGTCAGGCTCATTGGCTTTTCGCAGACAACATGCTTGCCGGCCTTCATGGCTGCCACGGCCTGGCTGGTATGCAGGCCGCTGGGGGTGCAGATGCTCACGGCGTCGACCTCGGGATCGGCGAGCAGCGCTTCGAGGGTATCGTAGCCCTTTACGCCGTATTCTGCGACGAACTTGTCCAGGCCTGGCTTATACGGATCAAATGCGGCGACGAGCTCAGCGCCATCAATCTGGCCGATGGAAACCGCGTGGAACTTGGCAATGGCGCCGCAGCCGATCAGGCCAAAACGTACTTTCTTGTTCATAATCAATCAACTCTCCATCTCTGTATGCTTTGTGGCAGGGGATCAGCAGGCTTCCCAGATGTCCGGACGGACGAAGGTATGGCCTTCAACCTCGACGGTGATCTTCGGTGCGATGATCGGACGGCTGGCGGGGATGATGCCGTTGCTGGTGGAGATGACGGTATCCTCGCTCTTGGTGCCGGTGATGGACGGATTCCAGCAGAACGCCTGATTCTCGGCGATGACGCCTGGGGTGGAGAAGTCAACGCGGTAATCACGTGCGACATAGCCGATCGGGCCGCCCTGATGATGCTTCTTGAATTCCTCGCCGTAGCCGCGGGCTTCGTAAGCGGCGCGGCCTGCTTCCAGCGCGGAGACGAAGGTCTTGCCCGGCTTGGAGGCCAGCTGCAGCGTGCAGTCGATTTCGACGTTCGCCATGTACTGAGCACGAAGCTCGGGGGTCACAGGCACGAAATTGAGCAGGCGGGTGCAGCAGATGATGAGGCCCTTATAGCGCATGTTGCCGCCCAGCTGAACGCGCTCACGGATGATGCGGTCGGTTGGCACCGGATGGCGGTATCGGCTGATGCGGTCGTCCGCCGCGCACATGGAGGATACGACGTCCATGCCCTGGCTGCGGATGATACAGGCCAGACGACCGGCGGTCTTGTATTCGCTGTCGCCGGGGCGCACGCTGGAGATGGTTTCCTCGATCGCCTTCGCAGTCAGATAACCGCCTTCCTTGTAGCGCTCGATCTCAGCTTCGGTGAGGGAGAAGCGGGCGAGCTTCACGTCGTTGGCAATGTTATTTGCTGCGCCGTGATCGCGGCCGACTTTGCCGGAGGGAACGAGCGCGTTGATGGTCTCGCCCTCAAAGGCGTTTTCATACCAGGTCTGCGCGTGGATGGCAAAGCCCATCTCCTCGAGCTTTTCCTCATCGCGCATGCGGGCCTCTTCGATCTTGTTGGTTACAGCGTAGAGCTTGCCGTCGCGGGTGACGAGCAGGCCGCAGTTGCCCATTTCGCCAAGGCCGACATAGTTGATGCCGCCGCAGGTGAGCCAGGCGAAGTTATCCTGACGCTTGAGATAGATAGCGTCAAGCTCGCGCTGCTCCATGATGGCCACAAGGCGGCTCAGCTTAATGGAAAGTTCCTCCTGCCAGGTCATAAATATCGCTCCTTTCATGGTTGGAAAAAGGGTTGTGAAAATAGTTGCGTTATCGACAACCTGCGTGCATATCAAAATTGCAAACAGGTTCGTTTGCCTGTATTAAGAATATACGACTGAAAAATGAATGTCAATAAAGAAGTTGACAAGGATCATAAGGTTATATTGACGGCTTTGTACGAATTGTGGTATCTTTTCGCCAAGAGGGAATGACGAGCGGCAGATACGTGTGATGGATCACGGGGGAACTGTTTTTAATACAGGTTCCAACTTGTGTGAAATATGCGTCGATGCGCCCGGCTTTTCCAGCGATTATACTTTATTTTAACTCGGAAAGGAAGTATGAACCATGAAGAAACTCGTATCTCTCGTCCTGGCGCTGGCCAT
>CAZACE010000156.1:0-4869 GCA_964483255.1 uncultured Oscillospiraceae bacterium | reverse complement strand
CATGTTGGAAAGGCGCTTTTCGCTCTCCTCCTTGCGCGTACGATATTTGACGATACCAGCGGCCTCTTCAAAGATGCCGCGGCGATCCTCGCTCTTCTGGGAGAGGATCTCGCCGATGCGTCCCTGGCCGATGATCGAGTAGCCTTCCTTGCCCACGCCCGTGTCTCGGAAGAGCTCAATGATATCGCGCAGGCGGCAAGCCGCCTTGTTGATGTAGTATTCACCCTCGCCGCTGCGATACACGCGGCGGGTAATCATCACTTCCGCAAAATCCACCGGCAGCGCGTGATCCTCATTGTCAAAGACAAGAGAAACCTCGCAGTAGCCCAGACGCTTTCGCTTCTGCGTGCCGTTAAAGATAACGTCTTCCATCTTGCCGCCGCGAAGCGCTTTAGCGCTCTGCTCGCCGAGCACCCAGCGCACCGCATCGGACAGGTTCGATTTGCCGCTGCCGTTGGGACCCACAATGCCCGTGATGCCCTCATCAAAGACGACAACCGTTCTGTCCGCGAACGATTTGAAGCCGTATATTTCCAGTCGTTTCAGCCGCACGGTTGCGACTCCTTTCTGCCCTTATTTCTTCTGCCCCAGTGCCTGCAAAGCCTGGGCAGCGGCTGCTTCCTCGGCGCGCTGCTTGCGCGCACCCTGGCCGCAGCCCAGCTCTGTGCCATCCGCACGCAGTACCCTGGCGGTGAATACGCGCGCATGCGGCGGACCATCCTGGCCGATAATCTCGTAGGCAGGCGTTTCCTCGCCCAGCGACTGCAGATACTCCTGCAGGGCACTCTTCGCGTCGCGATCGCTGCGCGCAGCGGATTCATAATCGCCCATCGCCAGATCGATCAGCTTGGCCGCCTTCTCTACGCCCGCATCCAGATAAACGGCCGCGATGACCGCCTCCATGGTATCGGCAAGGATGGAAGGATTCTCGCGGCCGCCGACGACCTCCTCGCCGCGGTCCAGCTTGAGATACGCGCCAAGGCCGAAGCGGACAGCCGCCTGCGCGAGGTTCGCCTCGCACACCAGCGCTGCGCGGCGGCGGGTCAGCTGGCCTTCCTTGAGCTTGGGAAACTTATGATAAAGCACGCGGCTGACGCACAGTTCCAGCACGGCGTCGCCCAAAAACTCCAGGCGCTGATTGTCCCTGCACTTATGCTGCAGCGCATAGGAGGGATGCGTCATCGCCAGATCGAGCAGGGCAATATCCGCAAAGGTATGGCCAATCGCCTGCTCCAGGGATTGATAATTCATGCTTAATTCCTTTCATGCTGTTCCCCGTCCATTTCGCTTCGCACACACGTTTCCTCTCGCGCAAAGCGAAATACACGGGAAAGCCGCTGCCAGGCATTTTCTTTGAGCCCGGCAGCGGGCATTTGCTTTATATTACATCTTGGCTTCGATGTACTTGGCCATGTCGGCAACAGTCTTGACCATTTCGATCGCGTCGTCCTCGACCTCAATGCCGAATTCGGTTTCCACGTCCATGACCAGCATCATGATCGACGCGCTGTCGGCCTGCAGATCTTCCTTGAGACGGCTCTCCGGCTTCACATCAGCGGCATTCACGCCCAGCTGGTCGGAAATCATGGCAATCAGTTTCTCCATCATTGTGTTGTTCCTCCTTATTCAGTCAATTGAAAATATCTAAGAATCAATCATTTGAGATTGGACCTTATTCGTTTTCTTCCTTGTCGGCGTTCAGCTGCGCAACGCCCTCGCGGATCAGATCGACCACGCCGCTTTGCACGACAGTTCTCGCCTGGCGGATCGCGCAGAAGATGGCGCGGGCCTGAGAGTTGCCGTGCGCCTTGATGACAGCGCCTTCCACACCCAGCAGCGGCGCGCCGCCAACCTCCTCGGAATTGAAACTGTCCTTGAGCTCCTTAAAGGTGCTCTTGGCCAGCAGCGCAGCGAGCTTGCCCTTGGTAGAGCCGAGCAGCCCCTGCTTGAGGAGCTTGAAGAGCATGGAAATCGTGCCCTCCACATTCTTGAGCACGACGTTGCCGATAAAGCCATCCGCCGCCAGCACATCGCAAAGACCCGCCAGCGTATCGCGTGCCTCGACATTGCCCACGAACTTATACGCTTTCTGTGCGCTCATGAGCGCATGCGCCTGCTGCGCCTGCTCATTGCCCTTGGCTGCTTCCACGCCGATATTGACCAGACCCACTTCCGGGGTCTCGATGTTCATAACGCGGTTCATGTAGATGCTGCCCATCATGGCGAACTGGTTGATCCACTCCGGCTTGCAGTCGGTATTCGCGCCGGCGTCCATCAGCAGCATCGGACGCCCAGGAACGGGCAGAAGCGCGCCGATCGCCGGGCGGTCAATGCCCTTGATGCGGCCGATCTTGAACATTGCGCCCGCCATCACAGCGCCGGTGGAACCGGCGGAAACGAAAGCCTGCGCCTCCTTGCGGCGGACAATATCCATGCCGACGTTGAAGGTGGAATCCTTCTTTCGGCGAAGCGCCATAACCGGGTGCTCCTCGGTGGTGATCACTTCGGTCGCATTGACCACGCTCAGGCGATCCTTTACCTTGGCATATTCGGTCTGATCGGCATATTCGCCGATGGTCTTCTCTATCAGCTCCTGCGGGCCGACAAGCATAACCTCGATATCATCAAACTCGCGCAGCGCGTCGATCGCGCCGTCCACGTTGACCTTGGGCGCGTAATCGCCGCCCATGGCGTCCAGAACAATTTTCATCATAAGAAGTTAAACCTCCCTGTTTTTAAACGCATACATGCCGATGCCCGCCGCGATGGCGAGATTCAGCGAATCGATTTTACCGCTGTGCTCAATCAGCGTGCTGACGCCGTAAGTCGCAAAGACATCCGGCAATCCCGTCGCCTCGTTGCCGAAGACCAGCGAATAATCGCCGCTGACCTTCCTGACCGCTTCGCCAAGCGGCACAGCGCCTGTGAGCATGAACGGGAAGAGCTGCCTATCCGGGAATTCTGCGCGGTAGTCGTCAAATGAATCGAAATGACGGATGCTCAGCGAGAAAGCAGCGCCCATCGACGCGCGCGTTACGCGCGGATCATCGGAATCAACTGCGGGACGGATGATCGCGATATTGGCGAAGCCAAAACCCAGCGCCGTGCGCAGGATTGTACCCAGATTGCCGCTGTCGCTGGGATTGACCAGAACGATATGCGGCGCATCCTTGTCGAAGACGCCCTCCTGCTTTTTGTAAACCATGGCAGCAAAGCAGTTTTCCTTGCGGCTGATGCGCTCCAGCGCACGATCGGCAATCTCCACGCGAATGCCAGCCGCTTCCGCCTGCTCGCGCAGCTTTCCCGCGCCCTCGCTCTTTTCGCTTGCGCTGGACAGCAGCAGGCGCATGCAGCGCTTCCCAGCATTCTTCAGACATTCCGTTGCCGGAAAAATACCCGGCGCGTAGGAATAATCCAGCGATTTATCGTAAGCCTCCAGCTTGGCCACCGGCCATCGCCTCCTTCAATTGGCTGTCAGTACACACATTCAACCATCTTGTGATTATAACAGATCGCAGCCATTTCTTCAAGCCATGGCGCTGAATTCGCTTCCCGTGAGGCATTTTGTTTTCGCCGTTAAGAAATCGTAAAGATTTTTAAACGGAACTGACTCTTTCTGAATATCGGTTGAAAGCATAAAAGAAATTACCTATAATACAAATCTATAAAATGCGAAGTATTTTATTTTTAACTCATGGCACATTTCGTTTCGACGCATCTGAGAAAGGATCTCATCCCATGTTTGATACTCTTAGAATCGGCCTGGACATCGGCTCCACAACCATCAAGTGCGTGGTGCTGGACAGCGAGGACAAGATTGTTTATTCCTGTTATGACCGACACTATTCCCTCATCAGCCAGAAGACGCGCGAGCTGCTCACGCTCCTTGACAAGGACGTCGTCCACGGCGCACCCGTCCGCCTGAGCATTTCCGGCTCGGCAGGCATGGGTCTGGCGCTGGGCGCTCACATTCCCTTTGTGCAGGAGGTTTATGCGACAAAGGTTGCCGCAGATCTTCTTCTGCCGGGCACGGATGTGATCATTGAGCTCGGCGGTGAGGACGCAAAAATTCTCTTCCTCAAGGGCACGCTCGAGGTTCGCATGAACGGTTCCTGCGCAGGCGGCACCGGCGCGTTCATCGATCAGATGGCGACACTGCTGGCCATCACCCCCACCGAAATGAATGAAGAGACCGCCAAAGCCGAACGTACCTATACCATCGCCTCCCGCTGCGGCGTTTTCGCCAAGACCGACGTGCAGCCCCTGCTCAATCAGGGCGCGCAGCACGCCGACGTTGCCCGCTCGATCTTCATGGCTGTAGTCAATCAGACCATCGCTGGCCTTGCGCAGGGCCGCCCCATCGAGGGCAAGGTTGTCTATCTCGGCGGCCCTCTGACCTTCATGAGCGAGCTGCGCGCCTGCTTTGATGAAGCGCTGGGGCTTACCGGCCTGTGCCCGGAGAATTCGCTCTATTTTGTCGCCCTGGGCGCTGCGCATCAGGCGCTGGAAGATATGAAGCTCGCCGACTGCATCGACGCAATCGACGCCTTCCATTCCACCGAGAGCTACAACGCGCTGCCCGCACTCTTTGAAAACGAAGAGGATCTCGCCGCCTTCCGCGAGCGCCATGCGCGCGCCAGAGTTACAAGGCGCGACGAGAACAGCTATAGCGGCAACGTGTATCTGGGCATCGACTCCGGCTCCACGACGATCAAGTCCGTGGTAATCTCTGAGGAGGGCGAGCTGCTTTTCACCCGCTATCAGTCCAACTCCGGCGATCCCGTGCCGCACGTGCGCGCATTCCTCTGTGATCTGCGCAATGCGCATCCGGACTGGAAGATCTGCGCCGGCGCTGTCACCGGCTACGGC
>CAZACE010000155.1:3866-4882 GCA_964483255.1 uncultured Oscillospiraceae bacterium | reverse complement strand
CCCCAGTTCGGAAAAGCCGAACCCTCAGACTCCCTATTACGCTTCGCGCTGTTTTAAGAAAGATATCTGATAACGCCTCCGGCAATGCCGGAGGCGTTTTATGGTATAGATGCTTAAAACCGCCGCGAAGCGAGGAAGAGTCAAGGGATAAAATCCCTTGTCAGGGGCTTGGGGATGAAATCCCCAACGTATCCCCTTCACTCCTGCAGCTGGAAGTGAATCGCACGCATGAACGCAGGATTGAACTTGACCACCTTGCGGTCATAGGTCACGACGCCGTTGATCTCGTCTTCAACGTCGCTGACCTGCGTATAAACCGCGGCGGAAAGGCCACGTGCCTTTACGGGAATGATCTCCTCCTCGTAGAGCTTCTTGTAAGCCTGCGCCAATTCGTCCAGCGAGGCGATCTTTTTATAGCCAAAAGCTTTTTCTGTATTGAAGAGATGGCCTTCGACCGGGAAGGAATAGCCGCCGAACTCCGTGAGGATTTCGCAGCGCTTCTTCGGATCATTGCTGAACTTATAGGGCTTGAAGTAGACATGCAGGCTCTTGAAATCGCCGATCCCCTGATCGTGCCAGCCGCTGGCATGGTCGATGGTTCGGGTCGTATCCAGCGCCTCTATGCGGCGCACAGCCTCGGCAGCGTCAAACTGACCCCAGCCCTCATTGAAGGGCACCCACATGACGATGGACGGGCAGTTATACAGGTGACGGATCATCTCGTCGAGCTCGGCGTAATACTCCGCGCGGCCTTCGGCGTCCTGGCGCTTGAACCAGCTGTAATGATGATCATTGAGCGCAAGGCCGGTGAACAGCGGAGCGATGATCACAACCTTGTTATAATCCTTGCGGCCGCCATTGATCATATCCTGCCAAACGAGCATGCCCAGCCTGTCGCAGTGATAATACCAGCGCAGCGGCTCGATCTTGATGTGCTTGCGCAGCATGTTGAAGCCCAGCTCCTTCATGGTGGTGATATCGTAAATAAGAGCCTCGTCGCAGGGGGCAGTATACAG
>CAZACE010000155.1:0-3856 GCA_964483255.1 uncultured Oscillospiraceae bacterium | reverse complement strand
GTCCTTGGCCAGCTGGATATCATAGATCAGTGCTTCGTCGCTCGGCGCGGTATACAGGCCGTCCGGCCAATAGCCCTGATCGAGCATGCCGACATGGAAATACGGCTCTCCGTTGAGATGCAGGCGCTTGACACCCTGCGCGTCCTCCTTTACGCAGACGCTGCGCAGCGCAAAATAGCTTTTCACGCTGTCCTCGCCGCAAGCAGCGGTGAAGTCATACAGATGCGGCGTATCCGGCGTCCAGGGATTGAATGCCTTGGGCGTGACGACGATCCTTTCGCCGCTTTGCGCGCGATAGGTTTCGCCTTCGAAGGAAACGCTGACCTCGGCAGGCGCGTTGGTGTTTACAATAATCTGCGCGCTCTTCTCATCAAAGAGCGGCGTGATATGCAGCCCGGTGATATAGACCGCCGGCACGCGCTCCATCCAGACCGTCTGCCAGATGCCGCTCTGCGGGGTATACCAGATATTGCCGCGCTCGGTCCGCTGCTTGCCGCGGCTATGCCAGGATGCGTCGGTATCATCCTGCACGCGCACAAGCAGCTCATTTTCGCCGTCCGTAAGGCTGTCTGTGATATCCGCCGTGAACGGCGTATAGCCGCCCATGTGATAAGCCACCTTTTTGCCGTTCACATAAACGTCCGCCTGCTGATCCACAGCGCCGAAGTGCAGAAGAATTCTGCCGCCGCTTACATCCATATGCGGCAGCGTGCGGCGATACCAAAGGAATTCGCCGGGCTTAAGCATGCGGTTTACGCCGGAGAGCGGCGCCTCCGGGGAGAATGGCACGAGAATCTGCTGCCACTCGCCCGGCTTCCCGCCGTCCTGCGTGAAACTGCAGTCCCAGCAGCCATTGAGATTCTCATACGAAGCGCGCACCATCTGCGGGCGCGGGTATTCCTTCAGCACATTATGGGGATCCAGCTTTTCTCCCCAGGGCGTCATCAGTTTCGTCTGTTCCATCTTGCAATCCTCTTTTTCCTGCTGTTTTATCACATTATAGCACGCAAGATGTACGCGCACAAGTGATTGAACAGCGCCGTGCATTATGCTAAAATGAAGGCAAGAATACAGCACGGGAGGATACCCTCATGAGCCTGAAAGAGCAGATGGAAACCGGAAAAGTCTATATCGAATTCGGCCACGCCTCCGAGGAGGACAAGGCCTATGAAAAGGTGATCGAAGAACAGCGCCAGATCGCCAAGGAGCTGTGCTTCGACTACAACAATACCCGCCCGATGGATGTAGAGCGCAAGGACGAGCTGCTTGACAAGCTGCTGGGCAGCCGCGGCAAATCCATCTGGATGGAAGCGCCGATTCACTTCGCCTATGGCAGCAATACGCACATGGGCAATCATGTCTATGCCAATTTCAACCTGACCGTCGTGGATGACGGCGAATGCCATATCGGCAATTACGTCATGTTCGCGCCGAACGTCGTCATCTCCACCACCGGACATCCGATCCATCCTTCCATGCGTGACAAGGGCGCGCAGTTCTCCCTGCCCGTCGTCATCAAGGATCACGTGTGGATTGGCTCCAACGTGACGATCATGCCGGGCGTGACCATCGGCGAGAACAGCGTGATCGGCGCAGGCAGCGTGGTCACCAAGGACATTCCGGACAATGTCGTCGCCTGCGGCGTGCCCTGCAGGGTGCTGCGCGAGATCACCGCAGACGACGCCGTTTACTATCGCCCGGGCATGAAGATCAACGAGGATTGGGACAAATAAGCAACTGCACCGCAGGCTCTGCAGTTTTCAAAGCCGGGTTCATGCTTTCCTTTTTCTCCATGCGCAGAAATACCCGCCGATCCAAAGACCGGCGGGTTGTTTTATTGCTTTAAACCTCGATATTCTGCGCGTTGCTGAAGTGCTGCTGGGTATACATGATGACCTTGTCGCCCTCCTGCATGACCAGGTTGCCGTTGGGGATGAGCACCTTGCCCTGGCGCTTGATCATGACGATGACCGTCTGGCGGGAGATATCCAGATCGCGGATGCGCTCGCCGACCCAGCGGCTGTGCTTGAGCAGCACGACCTCCTTGAGGTCGATATGCTCATCGCTGCCAAACGATTCGGCGCCCAGCACCAGCGTATCACCGACATGCAGCTGCGTATTGCCTCGCGGAACGATAACCTTGTCCCTGCGCTTGACCGCAGCGACAATGGTGCCCATCGGCAGGCCCAATTCCTTGATCTGCTTGCCGGCCCAAACATCCGTCTCATCCAGATGAATCTTGAGGAAGTGCACATCCTCTGTGCGCACATATTCGCTCATGCGCTTGATGCGCGAATACTGATCGACGAAGCCTGCGGAAATAATACCGGTAGGGATGGCGACCATGCCCACGCCCAGGAACGTAATGATGATCGAAAAAACCTTACCCATTGTGGTGATGGGATAGATATCGCCATAGCCGACGGTGAGCAGCGTGGATACCGCCCACCAGATGCCGGAAAAAGCGTTGGTGAACACATCGGGCTGCGCCGCATTCTCCAGGCTGTACATGCACAGGCTGGAGCCGATCATCAGGATTGCAATCAGAAACACAGACGACCAGAGCTGCTGTCCTTTGCTGGTGATAACCTCGGTGATGACGCTCAGGGAATCATGATAGGCCGTGATGCGGAAAAGGCGGAAGATGCGCGCCACACGGAACATGCGGAACGCCACCGCGCCGGACGGGAAGAAGACCGGCAGATAGTACGGCAGGAAGGAGAGAATATCGACGACACCACCAAAGGAAAAGATGTATTTGATAAGTGCTCGCGGTTCGCTCAATTTGGGATATTTGATCTTTGCCGTAAGCAAGCGCAGCACATAATCCAGCGCGAAGAACGCGACGGTGACCGCCTCAATCGCCGCAGCGGTATCGCCGTAGGGCGTCCGGAATTCCTCGAATGTGCACAGGATGCTCAGCGACAGATTGACAACAATAGCCAGCATATTGAAAAAATCATACGTGCGGCTGGGTCTGTCTTCCGGGCTTCCAATCTCAATGATTTCAAAAATGCGCTTGCGAAGGGCAGTCATATCCTGAACCTTCAAAAACATGGCTGTCAGGCCTCCTTGGTAGTCTGCTCGCATGATGGGCATTTTGCCCGGTTTACAGCGCCTTTTTCAGCTCGTCGTGATCCAGACGGATAGCGTCCTTGCCGGGATTGATGATGAGACCCTTATTGGCCCTGGCCATCTGCTGCGCTTCCTTGAAAGAGATGATCGCCACCCTGGAATTCTGACCGAAGACGGGCAGCAGCTCCGTAAAATCGGTGAACAACGGCACCCATGCCTCCTTCGTCTTCTGGGAGACGAGGGTACGCAGATACATCCGGCGTTTGTCCTTTTTATCTTTGAGACGATAGCCGGGATTGCCCTTGGTGATGATATGCTTCTGCGCCTCGTACAGCTTCTCAGCGCCGACGGTCGCAAGCAGATCCCTGTCTCGCACGGCAGCGTTGGGGTTATCCCCCTCCAGGCACACGGCGCACAGAAAGAGCGTATCCGGCAGCGCCTTGCACATCTGATGAAAGAGAACCGTCTTCTGCGTTTCATTGGTACAGGCGAGATACTCCCTGCTCAGCACATGAAACGCGCCGGCATCCACTGCCTGTGCTTCCTCTTTCTTCATGCCTATCATCGTGCGCAGCTTATCCACAAAAGAAGCCATTTTTCCACCTCAGAATATGTCGCTATTTAGATCATTATAGCATGAAATACCACCCGGGACAAGGTTTGGCGCTTACAGTCCAGCTTTGCAATCATACAAATACCGCAGCACAGTAAATTCCTCTCCCGTATTTCTTCGCAAGAAAAAACAGTGCCGAAGCGAACTGTTTTTTGTCGTATTACGGCT
>CAZACE010000154.1:0-4899 GCA_964483255.1 uncultured Oscillospiraceae bacterium | reverse complement strand
TGGTGGCTCAAGACGGATTCGAACCATCGACCTGCCGGGTATGAACCGGACGCTCTAGCCAGCTGAGCTATTGAGCCATGATATGGTTGCGGGAGGAGGATTTGAACCTCCGACCTTCGGGTTATGAGCCCGACGAGCTGCCAGACTGCTCCATCCCGCGATATCTTGCGTCGTTCCGACGACGTTGATCATTATATCGCACTTCCCGATCTTTGTCAATACATTTCTTTAAACTTTTTCTTCAAATACCCATCCATGTTTCCGTGAGCAGAAAGCGTCATCTCTTCCATGCCGAACACGCGCATCGCAGCCTCCAGAATAGCCACGCCGCTGGGAATAATATCCGCACGATGAGGCATCAGACCGACAATCTGCCGCCTGTCTGTCATGGGCAGGCGCGCAATCTTTCGGCCCCAGGCACATACATCCGCCCTGCTGATTTTCATCCCCTCACAAAGACCCGGATCAAACAGCGGCACGCCACGATGCATCGCGCCGATCGTGGTCATCGTTCCGCCCACGCCGGCCCAGCTTTTCGGGCGCGGCAGCTGCAGCAGTGCCTGCGCATCCCGACGGATCATATGCATGCAGCGATCAACCGTCGCCTCATAATCCTCTTTAGAACGGATCGGGGTCTGCGCATTCATGCGCACAGCGCCCATCTGCAGGCTCACCGCGCCCAGCGTGTTGTCATCCTCGCCGATGGTGAATTCCGTAGAACCGCCGCCGATATCGATCACACCGCAGCGTCCGCCGCTGCTTGCGCCGATATAGGAGAGCACAGCCTCCTGTTCCCCTGTGATGATCTCGATGCGCGTACCGCTGGCTTCCTCAGCCAGTCGAGTAAATTCGTCGCCGTTGGATGCATCACGCACAGCACTCGTGGCAAAAACAAAAATCTCCTGCGCGCCGTCATTGCGGGCAAGCGCAGCAAGCTCCGCAACAGCTTCAACAGAAGACCTGATACTCTGCCGGGTCAGCGCGCCATCCACAAGGCCTGCGAACAGGCGGGTTCCCCTGCGTTCACGGCGAACAACGCACAGTCTTTCCTGCGACCACTGGGCAACCAGCAGACGAATGGCATTGGAGCCAATTCCGATACAGGCAAGACGCATGTCATTCCCTCCGTCGATATTATGGAATTAGTTCTGACCGTAAACCGCAAACTCCTGAGCCGCTTTAATCTCCTCAAGATTGCCAACCTCGTAGATCGTCTCACCGTACCAGCAGTAGCCGTATTCCCGACGAGCCGTGCGCTCGATGAAGTCCTGTGTATCGATCTCCGCCAGTTCCGTCGTCAGGCGGTTATTCTCACTCTGCGCGTCGTAATATGCCTGCGCGGCGAGCGTGAGCTGCTCCTGCTGGCGCTCAAGACTCACGGCCTTCGCCGGGAAGCGGGAGAGCATCAGCAGCGCAACCAAAGCAAGACATACGGATAAAATCCGGAAGGGCCGAAGCCTCACCTTTTTCTTTTCCATGTCCGTCTCCCCCTGATTGCATAGTGTATAGCATATTCTGAATTCGTGCCTTTTTCTCATTTTCCTGCATGATTTTGGCTTTTTTCGCTTAGTTTGTAACTTTTTTTGACAATTTCCCGATAGTTTGTGTCAAAATGCGAACGATTGTTCTCAATGTAAGCGCGTAAATCATCCAGCCCATGATGACGCCGACGAACGCATAGAGCCGAAAAGGGTCGCACGCAAGCATCATTCCTGCGGCAGCGACACTTGCAGCCAGGAAAAGACCCAGCAAAAAATCAGCAAGCATGGTAAGGAGCATACCGCGTCTGATCACAAAAAACAGATCATGCACAGCGCCCGCCCCTGCGCCGCAGATGATCATAGCGAGCAGCGCACGTGCCTGATCACCCGTAGTCATCGTTTTTTGCGCGCGAAAAATCCGCGCTTTTCCTTATGACGGACCGGTCCGTTATATTCCACGCCTGCAATCTCGCCGGTAACGTCGAGTTGACCTTCTTCGAGATTGAGCTGCTCGATATGCAGTTCCTCGCCAAGCAGGGCGATCTCCCCTTCTGCGGTTTCCAGCACGATCTCGCGGTCATTGAAGCAGCTCACCGCGCATACGCCGCTAAGCCTCGCCCTTGCGCGTCCCTCAAGGGTAAGCGAGTGCGTTTTTGTCTGCATACTCTGTTCCAAGTTCATCGCCTCCGGGGAATCCTATGCGCGATGAAGCGAAATCTTTCCAGCCATGATGGCTTTTTGCGCTTTAGGGATATTAAGTTTATTAAGAGGAAAAACGAAACAAATTGATACAAGCAGCTTTCCTTCCCGCAGGCTCCTTCCGTCACGGCTCCGCCGTGCCACCTTCCTCCCGGAGGAAGGCTTAAACTCTAAGCATCTTTTATGCATCAGCAATACTGATCTATAAGCGAAACGTATACGAGGAGGCTCCCTCCGGGAGGGAGCTGTCAGCGCAGCTGACTGAGGGAGCCATCGGGCGCAAAACCACTCTTTAAGCATTCTTTCGTTCTTTTGCTTACGCAGCTTTATCCCCCTTTTACTCATCAAAAAGCGGGCGAACCCCGTTCACCCGCCTTCCTATTGCGTTTTGCTTATTTGCCCGTGAACAGCTCCGTCAGCTCCTTGCTGCCCGCCTGCTTGAGTTCGGCAAGCCACGCATCGTAGTTTGCATCATTCAGCTCCACTTCGCCCGTTGCAAACCGCGCAATGCCCTCATCCACAATCCTGCCGATTGCAAACGCCAGCTCGTTGGCTCTCGCCTGCTCCTTCTCGCCCAGGCAATACGCCTGCGTCACACGCTCGCTGACTGCACGCACCTTCTCGCTCGCCTCAAACACATGACGGTCCAGATCGCTGTCCACCTTGTGGATAAAGTCCGCAGGATACAGGCCCGGCATGGGCACGCCGGTATACATGAGCACCTCGCTGCGCAGCTTGCTCACGTCCGCGTTGCCGCTCACGCCGAACGACCAGTAGCCCTGCTCGCTCATCGTGTAGTCCTCGCCCTCGACGCCGGCATAGCCCAGCATCGCGCCCTCTTCGCCATAGAGCGCATCCACCCAGGCGAGCGCTTTGCCAGGGTCCTCACAGCGGCTGGTCACGGCAAAGCAGCCCGTCCAGACAGCACCCAGCAAATCGCGCCAGCGCGTCGTACCGGTCGGTCCTGCCAGCAGCACAGGCTCATAATCCATCACCGCGTCCGCATTCAGATGCGTATACGGCGTAACGGAGAGCAGCATGCCGCTGGTCACCGGCACATCCTCATCGACCGAATTCAGCGCCGCCGAGGCATGCACACGCGTAAATGCATCCTCGGGCAGCACGCCCTTTTCAAACCAATCCTTGAGCAGCGCAATGAACTCGCGATACGCCGGCAACTCCGGCGCGAAAACGATCTCGCCGCTTCCATTACGCGCAAGGTGGTAATCATCCGCCACGACCCCGAAGTACGGCAGCAGCCAGCGCATCTCGTATACGCCGATGAGATCCGCGCCGGTTTCGTCCTTCTTGCCGTTACCGTTGGGATCGCCGTCGCGGATGGCGAGCAGCGCTTCTTCCAGTTCCGTAAGCGACGTCGGCATCGCCACGCCCAGCTTGGTAAGCCATCCCTTGTTGATCCAAAGCGCCGCCTGGCGCTCCTTCCCGTTAATCAGCGGCAGGGACGCAATGCGTCCATCCTCCAGCGCGATCACCTTGCGCCACGCCGGATTCGCATCGAGCAGCGCGCTGAGATTGGGCATGTGCTCATCGATGAGGGCAGAGAGATCAATAATCGCACCGCTGTCCAGCAGCCTGATTTCCATCTCGCGCGTCAAATCCGCCTTGAAAAGCGCGTCCGTCCGCACATCGCCCGCGATCATCTGATCGAGCATCTCAGCGTATTCATCCTCGTCCGCTACGCCCGTGGGCTCCACAGCGATGCCCGTGAGCGCCTCCATGCGCTTAAAGAACTTGCTGGCCGCCCAGATACGCTCAACCGTCTCGGTCTCCAGGCCGGTCATCGTGAGCGCGCTGGCTCCAGCAGTTCCAAGGCAAAGCAACGCGCACACCAGCGCCGCCGTAAGTCTCTTTTTCATCGATTCACAGCCTCCGTACAAAGCTTATTGTCCTGATTATACCATATCCGCGCGCAGGAAAAAAGAGTGATTGCCGCTCAGTCAGGAAAGACTATTTCTCGCCCACACGCCATAGAGTGTTTCAGCTTGATGATTTTGCGATCAGGGAGGAATGCCGTTGCTGCTCAATTGGAGCCTTCGCCGCGTTCTGCTCGCCGGGAACGCTTGCCAAATGCTCAGCCAGATGCAAGCCGAGCTTTGCAGCCTGGGCGCGCGTCCGCTCTGTCTCTCCGCCCCGTTTGACGAGGAATCGCTCTGCCGGTTTCTGCATCAGGGGCGTTTTTCCTGCGCAATCGTGCCCAGCCTTTCGGATCTGAGCTCCGGAGACTCTGCCGACAGGCTTTGTGTGCTGAACATGCTGCTGGGCGAGGCGCGCGAGGCCGGCGTTCCCCTTGTCATGCTGCTCAGCGACGAGGACAGCGCCGAAACCGCACAGCTCTTTTCGCATGCTCTGGGCTGTTTCATGGGCGCACAGGGCGATCCTGTGAGCGTGCAATGTATCCGGCACATGCCGGGCAACCCGGAAAGCACGTGTCTTGGTGCGCTGAGGCTGGGCGCGCGGTTTCTGGCAGGCGAAAGGACGTGCGTGGGGGCGTTTACGCTGGAAAGGGAGGCGATGGGGCGTCTGCCCCATACCCCGACAAGGGACTTCGCCCCTTGACCCCATGCTCGCTTCGCGGCGGCATTAAGCTGCAAATCAAAAAGCGGGCTTTTGCCCGCTTTTGTCTTGGATTTACCTTCTCAAAAACCTTCTGCCCACACCGGCAAGGAGCGCGCGCTCGCTCTCGTTCATCGCAAGCAGA
>CAZACE010000153.1:0-4900 GCA_964483255.1 uncultured Oscillospiraceae bacterium | reverse complement strand
AGGGCTTCGTTCCGATGTCCACCACGTTCTTCGATCTGTCCACCGTCTACTTTGAATAAGCGCACAGGTAATCACTCCCTCAGTCAGCTTCGCTGACAGCTCCCTCAAGAGGGAGCCATCAACGCCGCTTATCAGAAATAAGAATCTCACCCTCTGATCAGATTCTTTGAGGCCTCCCTCCTGAGGGAGGGGGACCGGCCGCAGGCTGGTGGAAGGAGTGCATCATTGCCATCTCTGGGGCGCAGCTCTTTACAGGGTCTGCGCCCTTTCCTTCATCTATTGTCATCCCCCGACAGATAGATTCACACTACATACGGAAGGTTTGATTCCATGCTTAAGTTTATCGGCAAACGCGTGCTGATGCTGATCCCGGTGCTCATCGGCGTCTCGCTCATCGTCTTCACGCTCATGCAGCTCTCCCCGGGCGATCCGGCAATGATCATCCTGGGCGCACAGGCCGCGCCGGAGGATATCGCCATCCTTCGCGAGGAGATGGGCCTCAACGACCCGCTCGTCGTCCAGTTCTTCCGCTTCCTGCTGGGCATGTTCCGCCTGGATTTCGGCACATCCTATAAGGATGGCATGCCGGTGCTCACCAAGCTGCTGGAGGCCCTGCCCTATACCGCGCAGCTCACATTCTCCGCGGTTCTGCTGGCGCTGATCGTCGGTATTCCCGCCGGCATCATCTCCGCCACCAAGCAGTATTCCATCTTCGACCGCATCGCCACCGTGGCCGCACTCATCGGCTTCTCCACGCCGAACTTCTGGCTGAGCATCATGCTCATCCTCGTCTTCTCGGTCAATCTGCAGTGGCTGCCGGTTTCCGGCACGGGATCGATCCTGCATCTGGTGCTGCCCTCCATCGCGCTTGGCCTGCAGAGCGCCGCGGTCTTCACCCGCATGACCCGCTCCTCCATGCTCGAAGTGCTGAATATGGACTACATCCGCACCGCCCGCGCCAAGGGCCTTTCCGAGCGTGTGGTCATCCTCAAGCATGCGCTCAAGAACGCGCTGATCCCGGTCATCACGGTCGTTGGCCTGCAGATCGGCCTGCTCTTCGGCGGCGCAATCCTGACGGAGACCGTCTTCGCCTGGCCGGGCGTCGGAAGGCTTATGATCGATTCCATCCGCGCGAAGGATACCCCGGTTGTGCAGGGCGGCGTTATCTTCACCGCGTCCATATTCGTGTTCATCAATCTGCTGGTGGACATCCTCTATGCCTACGTCGATCCGCGCGTCAAGGCGCAGTACAAATCTTAAAAGGAGGTGCCGCACATGAATAACAATGCCAAAGAGGCCGTTCTGCAGGCACGTCCGAAAGCCAAGAACCCCTGGATGGACGCATGGCACAGCCTCAAGAAGAACAAGATGGCCTGCCTGGGCGGCATCGTGCTGCTGATCTTCATCCTCATTGCGATCTTCGCCGATTTCATCGCGCCGCACGCAGCCGATGCCCAGGACTGGATGCACATCATGGAAGGCCCGAGCGCTGAATTCCCGCTGGGCACCGATAGCTATGGCCGCTGCGTGTTCTCCCGCATCGTCTACGGCTCCCGCATTTCGCTGCTGGTCGGCTTTGTCGCCGTGGCCTTCTCCGCCATCGGCGGCGGCATCATCGGCGCCTGCGCGGGCTATTTCCGCGGCACACTGGATAACGTGCTCATGCGCATCATGGACGTTCTGCTGGCCATCCCGAGCATCCTGCTGGCCATCGCCATCGTCAACATCCTCGGCCCGAGCCTGATCAACGTTATGATTGCCGTCGGCCTGTCCTCGATGCCGTCCTTTGCGCGCATCGTCCGCGCGGCCGTGCTCTCCATCCGCGACAGCGAATTCATTGAGGCCGCCGTCGCCATCGGCGACAGCACAGCCGCCATCATCTGGCACAACATCCTGCCCAACTGCCTCGCCCCGATCATCGTTCAGGCGACGCTGGGCGTCGCTTCCGCGATCCTCTCCGCCGCTGGCCTGTCCTTCCTGGGGCTTGGCCTGCAGCCTCCGAGCCCGGAATGGGGCGCGATGCTCTCCGAAGGCCGCGCGTACATCTATATCGCGCCGTGGCTGACCATCTGCCCGGGCGTCTCCATCGTGCTGGTTGTGCTCTCGCTCAATCTCTTCGGCGATGGCCTGCGCGACGCGCTTGACCCGAAGCTCAAGCAGTAATCTGAAAGGAGAATACATATGGAAAACAAGAATGAAAAGCTCCTTCAGATTGAGGACCTGCACATTCACTACATGTCCGAAGGCCGCAAGGTTCAGGCGGTCAACGGCGTGTCTTTCGAAATCAATGCCGGCGAGACCATCGGCCTGGTGGGCGAGACCGGCGCGGGCAAGACCACCATGGCCCTTGCGATCATGAAGCTGATCCAGAAGCCCGCGGGCCGCTATGCCGGCGGCAAGATCCTCTTCAACGGCGAGGATCTTATCACCGCGACGGAAAACCGCATGCACGGTATTCGCGGCAACCAGATCTCCATGATCTTTCAGGATCCGATGACCTCCCTCAACCCGGTGTACACCGTCGGCGATCAGATCGCCGAGGTTGTGGCGCTGCATCAGAAGGTCACCGCCAAGCAGGCGATGGACCGTGCGGGCGAGGTTCTGGAGCTGGTCGGCATTCCGAAGGAGCGCGCCGACGAATATCCGCATCAGTTCTCCGGCGGCATGAAGCAGCGCGTGTGCATCGCCATGGCGCTGGCCGCCAATCCGCAGCTGCTCATCGCCGACGAGCCGACCACAGCGCTGGACGTGACGATTCAGGCGCAGGTACTCGATCTGATGGGCAAGCTCAAGCGCGAGCTGAACACCGCAATGATCCTCATTACGCACGATCTGGGCATCGTTTCCGAGGTCTGTGACAAGGTTGCCATCATGTATGCGGGCCGCATCATTGAATTCGGCACGCTCGAGGATATCTACCGCAATCCGTCCCATCCTTACACGCTCGGTCTGTTCAATTCCATTCCTAAGCTGACCGAGAAGATCCGCCGCCTGACCCCGATCAAGGGGCTGATGCCGGATCCGACGAATCTGCCGGAGGGCTGTGCCTTCGCTCCGCGCTGCGATCACGCCTGCGAGGAATGCATGCACACAAAGCCTGCAACCGAGATGATGAACGACACGCACGCCGTCGCCTGCCTGCGCTGGCGCGAGCTGCAGAAGTAAGGAGGGAAAGACATGGAAAAGCTTCTTGAGGTCAAGAACCTGAAAAAATACTTCCCCTCCGGCTCTCAGGTGGTCAAAGCTGTCGATGACGTGAGCTTTGACGTTTACAAGGGCGAGACGCTCGGTCTGGTCGGCGAAAGCGGCTGCGGCAAGTCCACCACGGGCCGCATGACCATCCGTCTGCTGGACGCGACGGAAGGCTCCATCCTCTACAAGGGCAAGGACATCGCAAACCTCAGCGGCAATGCGCTGCGCGATCAACGCTGCAAGATGCAGATTATCTTCCAGGATCCGTTCTCTTCTCTGGATCCGCGCAAGACGATCGGCGAGACCATCGGAAGGCCTTTGCAGGTACACAACCTGATTCCCAAGGCACAGCGCTTTGAGCGAGTGCTGGAGCTGATGGAGCGCGTGGGTCTGGATCCGAACTGGGTGAATAAGTATCCGCATGAGCTGGACGGCGGCCGCCGCCAGCGCGTGGGCATCGCGCGCGCCCTGGCCGTGAATCCGGAATACATCGTCTGCGACGAGCCGGTTTCCGCGCTGGATGTGTCCATTCAGGCGCAGGTGCTCAATCTTCTGCAGGATCTGCAGGAGGAGATGGGTCTCACGTATCTGTTCATCTCCCACGACCTGAGCGTCGTCAAGCATCTGTCCAATCGCATTGCGGTCATGTATCTGGGCAAGATCGTGGAGCTGGCCACCAGCGACGAGCTGTTTGCCAATCAGGCGCATCCGTACACGCAGGCGCTTCTCTCCGCAATTCCGATTCCGACGATCGACGCAAAGCCCAAGAGGATTCTGCTGCAGGGCGACGTGCCCAGCCCGAAGAATCCGCCGTCCGGCTGCCGCTTCCACACGCGCTGCCCGTATGCGACCGATCGCTGCAAGAGCGAAGAGCCGATGCTCCGCGATATCGGCGGCGGTCACTGCGTAGCCTGCCATATGGTGAAATAAGCAAAAAAGCTTTCCCGAGGGAAGCACTGTCATTGCGATAATGACATCAAGAGAACAAACGAAGATCCAGAACGAGAAAGCAACTCGGTCTGGATCTTTTTTCTATACGCTTTTGAAAGAATGACTTGACGACGTAAGAATCGGCCGCGAAGCCTTCATTGCAAAGAGCAAGGAGACAAGCCTATCCTTGTTTTCTTCAAACAAATCTATAATTTGTTTCATCGTCTAATCTCCATCAAGTTCTTATTTATCGTTCCGTTTGGTTACATGCTGCCAGAACAAATGATACAAGAACAGGCACAGCAGATCAAACTGTTGTGCCTGTGAATTGTTTTATGAGCACCGCCCTTTTTCGGGGAGGTTTGCCTGGCAATGGATTACACGCCAGAGTAGGCGGCAAAGCCGGCGTCGATCGGCAGAACCACGCCGGTGACGGCGGAGGCAGCCTTATCGTCGGTCAGGAAGAACAGACCGCCGAGGAGCTCCTCGGAGTTGACATAGCGGCCCATCGGAGTGCCGTTGAGGATCTTCGCGCTGCGGGCGGTCGGGGTGCCGTCCGGATTGAACAGCAGCGCGCGGTTCTGATTGGAAACCAGGAAGCCCGGGGCGATCGCGTTGCAGCGGATGCCGGTGCCGGCAAAATGGGTGGCCAGCCACTGGGTGAAGTTGGAAATGCCAGCCTTGGCGGCAGAGTACGCCGGAATCTTGGTCAGCGGGATGTACGCGTTCATGGAGGAGATGTTCAGGATGTTACCGGTACCGCGGGCTACCATGTCCT
>CAZACE010000152.1:0-4907 GCA_964483255.1 uncultured Oscillospiraceae bacterium | reverse complement strand
AGGAACGACAGATGAGGTCCCGCCCCGCAGGGCGATTCTTTATCACTTACTTCGCTTTCTATCCCTTTCTCGCATCAAAAAAGGACGGTCTCCCGTCCTTTCTTTACAGCATCACCTGCTGCGTAAATCCCTTTTCATCGCCCACGTAGAGAATACCGTTAGCCACGGCCATCCGCTCATATTCTCCATAGAGAATCGTCGTCGCGTTCTCCCCGTTCACGTCGCAGGTCATCACGCCGTTTCCCGTCAGCTGGATCACCCGCTGCCCATACACGCCCATCGCCAGCGCGCCGTCACGGCGAATCGTCGCGCTCTGCCCATTTGCGACCCGAATGATGCTGCCGCCGCTGCGCACAAGCAGCGCCTGCCCGCACAGCGCCGCCTGGTCCGCAGCGCCCGTGTAAAGCGTATTCATCGCGCCCGTCGCAATGCCGAAGGACACCACGCCCTCCTGCGTCACGCAGATCAGCGCATTGCCCAGCGCATCCAGCGCAAAATCCGCCACGCCGGAAAGGAGCTCGCTTTCCTCGCCGGAGAGCGTGCGCTCTTTGAGCGCGCCGTTTGCATCCAGCAAATACATCACGCCGTCATGCAGCGCAAAATGCAGAATAATGCCCGAGCGCGTGAGCACCTCACGATTCGTTCCGTCCGCATTCATGCGCACAACGCAGTCCTCGCCGCCGTCGCTGGCAACATAATACAGCCTGTCGTTGGTCAGATGCAGAAAGCGCGGCACATCGCCGGAGAGCACCTGCACGCTGGAACCGTTGTAAGCGCGCTTCACCAGCGCGCCGCCCTGCGCGGCGTCCGCATGATAGAGATAATTCCTGTCGCCCACGGCAAAGCCGCCGCCGCCGATGGAAAGCTGATACGCACCATTGAGGCGGTATTCCTCATTCTGGCGCTGCGTATTATCGCCCGTCATGCGCGCAACCTGCGCCGTCACCGCGCCGGAGGCATAGAGCCGCGACTGCGTGGCGCTGCCCGCCGCGCCGTCCGCGCTCAGACCGTTCGCCTGCTGAAACTGGCGGATCGCCTGCTGGGTGTTATTGTCATAGACGCCGTTTACAAAAGAGGCGGACAGATAGCCCAGCTCAGAGAGTCGTCTCTGCACCTGACGTACCTGTTCGCCCGTCATGCCCGCGGTGAGCACCTCGGATACCACAGCATCCGAGGCTCCCACCACGCGCTCGCTCGCTCGCACACCGTCCACGGTGAGCGCATCGTCCGAATAAATCAGTTTAAGTGACTGCGGTCCTGCCGCGCCGTCCACCTTCAGGCCGTTCATCGTCTGGAAGTGCTTGGTTGCATCGACCGTTGGCTGATTGAATTTACCGGTGATATATTTGCTCTCCAGATACCCCAGCTCATACAGACGCGCCTGATACTGCTTAACGTCATCGCCCTCACTCTCCCACTGGATGACGATATCCGTGTTGGGCTTGGGCGTAGGCGTCGCGCTGACGATCACATTATTCGAAGAAGAGGACGAAGAGCCGCTGAAGTAGCTGCCGTAGGCGACTGCATTGCCGCCGTAGAGGATGGTCAGCGTACCCTTGCCTGCGACGCCATCCGCCGTCAGGCCGTTGGCTTCCTGGAAGAGCTTCACAGCGCGCTCCGTACCGGAGCCAAACTGGCCGTCCGGCTGGCTGGAGAGATAGCCGAGGCTGAGCAGGTACTGCTGGAGCACCATAACCTCTGCGCTCTCATCGCCGCGGCGCAGCGTGTTCAGCGTCGTCGGCTGCTGCAGCAGCGCGCTGTCCTGCTGGATGTCGCCCGCCGGGATCGCCGTGCCGCTTTCGAGCTTGGACTGCGTTCCCTTGCCCGCGATGCCGTCCGCCGTCAGTCCGTTGGCCATCTGGAACTGGGTGACGGCCATGGTCGTCTCTTCGCCGAAGCGGCCGTCGATGCGGCCGGTATAATAGCCCAGCTCAAAGAGCCTCGCCTGCAGGATATAAACCGCCTCGCCCTGGTCGCCCTCGCGCAGCGTGGAACCCACGGCAGCCGGCTGCGGGGTCGTGCCCGTGGCGGCCTTGCAGCTGCCGCTCAGCTTGCGCAGCGTGGCGCTGCCCGCATTGCCGTCCGCTGTGAGGCCATTGTTCTTCTGGAAGGCGATGAGTGCATTCTGGGTCTCCACGCCGAATACGCCGTCCGCCACGCCGCTGAGGTAGCGCAGCTCAATGAGCCGCTCCTGCAGGGCATAGACGTCATTGCCGCTCATGCCCAGGCTCAGCGTGCGTGCCGCGTCGGGATCGGCTGTAGCGACCGGATAATTGGCATAGCGTGCCGTGCTGGAATAGAGCTTTTGCTGCGTCTGCGTGCCCGCCTGTCCGTCGCCAGAAAGCCCGTTGTTGCGCTGGAAGGCCTTGACCGCGTCCACCGTCGTATCGCCGTAGATGCCATCCACGCCGCCGGCATAATAGCCCAGTTCCGCCAGACGGCCCTGCAGCTTGCGCACCTCAAGACCCGAAGCGCCCTTCTTGAGCAGCAGGTATTCATCCTCCTGCTGTGCATCGGCGACGGTCACATACTTGGGCAGTGCTGCGCCGGAATAGAGCATATCCTGCGTCTGTCTGCCGGCGATGCCGTCCGCCGTAAGACCATGCCTGCTCTGGAATTCCTGCACGGCGCTCACCGTCGCGGAAGCGTAGCGGCCGTCGATGCTGCCTGTGTAATAGCCCAGCTCGTACAGCCGAGCCTGCAGATCACTGACATCACTGCCGGTAGAGCCCATCATCAGAACGGGATAGCCGGCATTGTAATCCTGTGTGGATGTGGCCCAGCTCTGCGCATCCGGCGCAGCTGTCGCCACAGTTTTCGGCGTCGCCGCAGGCAGGCTGTCCTGCGTCCAGTCCTCCCAGGTGCTCTGGTCGCTCGCCTGCCAGCTGTCCGGCGTCGGCGTGGGCGCCTCGGTCGGTTTGGGCGTCGGTGTGTTTGTCGGCTGCGGCTGCACCGTCGCAAACGGAATTGCCCCCTCGGTGATCACCAGCGGATCCAGCATCGGATCGGGCTGGATAAAACAGCCGCTCATGAGAAACAGCATGGCGGTAAGCATCGCACCAAGCGCCATTTTTTTCATGCCGTTTCCTCCTTTATTCTGTCAATTATCGTATTTAGCATGTGCCCAACAGGATGCCGTCCACGTCGTCAAGATCCGTAATCTCGTAGCGGATCGGCAGACCCTTTGTGTTCACGTTTTTCTTCGGGTTATACCAGCAGGCGTCGATGCCCGCGTTTGCCGCCGCGCCCATGTCGCTGGAGAGCGAATCGCCCAGCACCAATACACGGCGCTTGTCGGTGATTCCAGCCATCTCCATGCCGATCTCCAGCATCCTCGGATCCGGCTTCGCCGCGCCGACCTCCTCGCTGATCACCATACCCCTTATGTAATGACGTATCTCGCTGCCGTTCATGCGGCCATGCTGAATCCTGGAAATACCGTTGGTCACGATGATCACCGGCACAATCTTGCTCCAGCGCGCAATCGCCTCGACAGCACCCTCAATCGGCACGCTCTGGCGGCCCAGCGCTTCAGCAAACACCGCAGACGCCTGCGCAGCATCCAATTCGCTTCTGCCGATCGCCTCCAGGAACTGCTCAAAGCGCCTCACGCGCAGTACCTTCTGTGTGATGCCGCCCTGCTCAAGCAGCTTCCAAAGCGCCGCGTTGATCTTCGAATACGTCGCATGCAGCTGGGGCGTCGCTTCAAAGCCCAGATATGCGCAGACTTCCTCAAAGGCATTTTCCTCCGCCTTGCCAAAGTCAAACAGGGTGTCGTCTGCATCGCACAGCAGCAGATCATAGCGCTTTTCCATCCGTCATTCTCCTTCTGTATAGGCAAACCATTTTCGGCCTTTGACTACAGGATATATTGTATCACATATCTATGTCATTTGAAAGACACAAGGCCCGGCAACTTTTCCCAACTAAATAACGAAGCTGCAGATGAAATTCATCCACAGCTTCTGATGTTTTTATGCTTTTGCTCAGTCGTCCCGCAGCAGGTCGCTTCGGCTGCCGGAAACCAGATCGATATTCTCATAGCGGTCCGCATCGTCAATCAGCGCGCTCAGGCCGTGCGCCACGCACAGATCCGGCTCATCGGCAAGCGTCGTGCGGATGCGCAGCTGATCGGAGATGACCTCCGCCAGGCCAAAGAGCTGCGCGCCGCCGCCGGAGAGCGTGATGCCCTCGTCGAAGATATCGCTGGCCAGTTCGGGCGGGGTGCGTTCGATGAGCCTGTGCAGCGCGCTGATGAGCTCGCGCAGCGGTTCATCCAGCGCCTCGATGAGCTCCTCGGAGGTGACCGTCACCGCACGCGGCAGGCCGGAAACCAGGCTGCGGCCGCAGGCGTCCATGGAAAGCGTCACGCCGCGCATGCGCGCAGAGCCGATATTGATCTTGAGTTCCTCCGCCGTACGCTGCCCGATGAGCAGGTTATGCTTCTTGCGCAGGTAATCGATGATCGCCTCGTCGAATTTATCGCCGCCGATATCCAGAATATCCCAGACGATCTGATGGCCGAACGAGAAGACGGACACATTCGTGCGGCCGCCGCCGATATCGATGTTCATGCGGCCATACGGCTGATCAATGCGGATGCCCGCGCCGATCGCTGCGGCGACATTTTCATCCACCGGCACCACGCTGCGCACGCCCGCGTCGACCATGATATCCACGAGCGTTTGCCGCTCGCTGGGCACCATGCCGCCCGGCAGCGCCAGCAGCAGCCTCGGGCGGAACGCTGCGCGCTTGCCCATCACCTTGCGCATCTCATAGCGCAGCATCTTGCTGACCAGATCGAAGCTGCGGATGCGTCCGTCGCGCAGAGGGCGCTCCACGATCAGGCCGGCGGGCGTGCGCCCGTACATCCTGCGCGCCTCCTCGCCAACCGCAACGACGTCGCG
>CAZACE010000151.1:2123-4910 GCA_964483255.1 uncultured Oscillospiraceae bacterium | reverse complement strand
GGCGTCCCGGGCGTGTACGAAGTTAAGGGCCTGCCGGTCACCCCGCACATGGTTCCGCAGGAATGCGGCAGGCACATGAATACGCAGTGGGTTGAGATAAAGCGCAGTACGCAGCTGGCCAACCATGTCGCCCCGCCTGCGAGCAGCCTGAAGATCACGATGGACGTGAGGCCCTTCGCCTTCTCCTGCCTGCCCTACACCGCCGGGGAAATCGAGAATGCGACCCATCACGAGGAGCTTCCGCCGGCCAGGCGCACCGTGCTGTGCGTCTACGGCGCTGTGCGCGGCGTGGGCGGCATCGATTCCTGGGGCTCCGACGTTGAGGAAGCCTATCACGTCAGCGCCGAGCAGGACCACGAGTTCTCCTTCAACATCGCACTGTAAGGGACGGGGGAACGTTAGGGCTGCCGCCCTAAGACCCGCGCAGGGACATTGTCCCTGCACCCTTCTTCCGCTTCGCGGCGAAGAAAGAAATTTTGGCATAACAAAAGAAGGTCTGCGGAAACCCGCAGACTTTCTTTTTATAACAAAACAAACCTTCCCCTATGGGGAAGGTGGATCGCCGCAGGCGAGACGGATGAGGTCCCTCCCCGCAGGGCGAGGCATTAATGTGTGCCCAGCACACCGGCAAACGGATCGTCATCCTTTTCCTCATCAATCAGGCCGTCGGCTTTGAGCATATCCCTCAGCACGTCCATCTCGCTCTCCAGGTCGATAAAGCGGTAAGCGTCCAGCGCCTCAACCTGCTTGAGGAACGCCTTATCGATCGCGCCGACGGCTTCGCTGATGCGCGCGCGCACCTCACGGGCCTTGGGCGTCCTGGCGGTATCCTCCAGCTTCGCGCGGGCGTCAAGCAGCCTCAGCGTCGTGGGCAGATAATAGCGCAGGAACGTGCGCAGCTGAGAGAGCAGCTGCGGCCGCTGCTCAAGCAGGGAGAGGATCTGGGCGCAGCTGTTTTCAATGGAATCAATCTGCGCAGAGAGCTCCGCATCCTCGATGATATCGTTCGCCTGACGGATGCGGCGCATGGCGTCGTGTCCGCCGGCGATGACCTCATTCACATCGGCATTTTCATCCATGATGGGCTCTGCGGCTTCTCTTTTTGCATTCGCGCGCGCAGCGGACTGCTGCGTCCTTTCCCACATGCGCTCAATCTCCTCATCGGAGGTGACGGTGCATTCCTCGTCCGCATAGCTTGCGGCGCCGAAGCGCTTTTCCCGCTCCTGCGTCTCCTGCTCCTGCGCAATCTTATTCAGGACGTGAAACGTCAGATACACGGCCAGCAGGCCAAAGGGACCAGCGACAAAGAACGAAATCAGATACCATGCCCACTTAGGGAGATAACCAAGGGTTTTGAGAATTTTCTTTGCATTCATGGATATGCTCTCCTCATGAACGAAATTATAGAGCGGTCATGCCCAGCGCGTCAAGCAGCAGCGCCTTGTTGTCTTCCAGATTGGCGACAACGCCGCTCACACCGCCCGAATTGCCGTAGCGCCAATGCCCTTCAAACGGCACGGCAATGCTCTTGACATCCGCCCCGCGCAGCCACAGCGCCTGGAAAAGCAGCCGCGTCTGTTCCGGCAGGGAATACGACGAGCGCCAGGCATGCTTGAGGGATTCAAACACGTTTTTGATTCTGACAGCCGTGAGTTCTTTGGTCTGGCGAACCATCGCGCTGATGAGCTTGCCCTGGCGCTCACCGCGGCCCAGATCGTTATCCAGCTTGCGGCAGCGGGCATAGGCCAGCGCCTGCGCGCCGTTCAGACGGGATTTTCCCTCGGCAAGCGGATTTTCGTCATAGACATCAAGCCCCAGGCGGGCAAGGTAATTCACCTCGGCCTGGGTCAGCTCCACCTCGGCGCCGCCGATGGCGTCCACCAGCTCGATCACCGATGTGAAATTCACCCGGAACCAGCCGTCGATGGGGATACCGAAGTTCTGCTCGATGAGCTTACAGAGCATCTGCTCATCCTTATTGCGCACAACAGTGTTGATCTTGGTCAGATAGCCGTTTTCGTTCTCGATGAACATATCGCGGGCGAACGTAACAGCGGAGATCTTCGTCTTGCTGAAATCCACCTGCACAAGCATGGTTACGTCGCTGCGGCCGGTTTCATCCAAGGATCCGTAGTTATCCATGCCCAGAATCAGGAAAGACTTGGTGCCCTGCGGATGCAGCGCCAGCGAGAGCACAATAAGCACCGTCAGCAGCACCGCCGCGACGATCAGCGCAACGCGCGCAAAGCGATGTGCCTTGAAGAAGGATTTGACTTTTTCAGGAATCATAGCGAACACCCTCCGGAAAAGCGGCGAAAAAGCAGCCGTACAAAAGAGATTTTACATAGAATAGATGGAATAAACATAACATAATTGAGAGGCAAAATCAAGCAGAATGACCGGATATGTGCGTTTGACGTCCGCTCAGAAAGAAAAGCGGTTGCAGGCTGAAAAGTTTTTGTGTATAATATAAATGTTATGGATTTTTACGCAGGCTCCACTATCTTCCTGCGGTGAAAATATAAGCGGCCAAGCCGCATTCTCTGCGTCTGACCAGCGCGGGTATTGATCGTATCTTTGAAATAAGAGAAAGGAAAACACTGTGACTGACAACGAAAAGACTCTGAATAACAATACGAAAGAAACTGCCGGAAACACCGGTAAGAAGCGTCCGGCTGCGCGCCGGAATGCCGTAAAGAATGGCGCTCCTGCAAAGGCGCAAAAGAGCGCTGCCAAGCCCGCCGTCACGGCGAAGAACAAGCCTGCCGCCAAGGCTGCTCCGAAGGC
>CAZACE010000151.1:0-2023 GCA_964483255.1 uncultured Oscillospiraceae bacterium | reverse complement strand
CCGAAGGCCAAGCCCGCTGCCAAAGTCTCTAAGCAGACCGCGCCGAAGCCGGCGCTTCCTGTCGAGCAGAAGGCGGCATTCCCCCAGCCGGCGAAGAAGCAGGCACCCAATCACAAGAGTGTGCGCCGTCCGAACTCCGGCAAGCGGCGCGTAAGCGCGTCGGCTCAGAACGCAGCGCAGGCAGACAAGCCGTTTGTCTCCGCAACGCTGCAGCTGGTGGGCAAGAAGCCGCCGAGCATGCGCTCCAAGGCGAGCGAGCATCCCAGCCGCGCGACGCTGCGCATGATCCCGCTGGGCGGCATGTGCGAAATCGGCAAGAACATGACGGCCTATGAGTACGGCAACGACATCATCATCGTCGACTGCGGCCAGAGCTTCCCGGACGAGACAATGCCGGGCGTCGATTCTGTCATCCCGGATTTCACCTACGTGCTGCAAAACCGCGACCGCGTGCGCGGTATCTTCATCACCCATGGCCATGAGGACCACATCGGCGGCCTGCCGTATCTGATGCGTGAATTCAAGGCACCGATCTACGGCGGCAGAATGGCTGTCGAGCTGCTCAAATACAAGCTGGACGACAAAGTGCCTGGCCTGACCAAATCCTGCACGCTGCGCGCCGTCGAGGCGGGCGACGTGGTCCGCGCGGGCTGCTTCTGCGTGGAATTCATCCACGTGAATCACTCCATCGCCGATGCGTTCATGTTCGCCATCAAGACGCCGATCGGCACCATCGTGCATTCCGGCGACTTCAAGATCGACTATACGCCCATCAGCGGCGAGATCATGGATCTGCAGCGGATCGCCGAGATCGGCCGCGAGGGCGTGCTGCTCTTCGTGTGCGAATCCACGAACATCGAGGTGCCGGGCTTCAGCAAGTCCGAGCGCCACGTCGGCGAATCCATGGCCGATATGTTCAAGGGCGCGCAGGGCCGCATCTTCGTGGCGACGTTCTCCTCGAACACCTCCCGCCTGCAGCAGATCTTCACCGCCGCCGAGCGCCATGGCCGCAAGGTCGCGCTCGTCGGCCGCAGCATGCTCAATGTGTTTAACGCGGCCAACAACCTCGGCTATATCCAGATGAAGCCGGATACGCTGATCGACATCTCCCAGGTGGACAAATTGCCGCCGGAGCAGGTGTGCATCATCTCTACCGGCTCTCAGGGTGAGCCGATGAGCGCGCTCACGCGCATCGCCTTCAACAACCATCGCGAACTGGAGATTCAGGCGGGCGATACCGTCATCATCTCCGCCACGCCGATTCCGGGCAACGAGAAACCGATCTACAAGGTCATCAACGAGCTCTACAAGCGCGACGCGAAGGTATATTATTCCGCTCTGGCGGATGTGCACGTCTCCGGCCATGCCTCCCAGGAGGAAATCAAGCTGGTGCATTCTCTGGTGCGCCCGAAGTTCTTCATCCCGGCGCACGGCGAAACCCGCATGCTCTATCAGCATGCGGAGCTGGCGCATAAGCTGGGCGTACCGTTTGAGAATATCTTCATCCTGGCCAACGGCGATATCTTCGAGATCGCCAAGGGCAGCGCGAAGGTGACCGGCTTCACCAACGGCGACGCCGTGCTCATCGACGGCGCTTCCAAGGGCGAGGTAGACAACACCGTCCTTCGCGAGCGCAAGCTGCTCTCCGACGACGGTGTGGTGGCCATTTCCCTGGCGATCAATAAGCAGGGCTCCATGATGGCGCAGCCTGTCGTCAGCGCGATGGGCTTCCTCTACGACAGCGAGCATCAGAAGATCGAGGCTGCCTGCCGCCAGCATGCGGCCAACATGGTCACGCGCACGATCTCCTCGGGCAAGAAGGTCAGAGATCAGATTCCGCAGATGCAGGGTCAGATGCGTTCTTTCCTCTATGAGAAGACGAAGCGCAGGCCGGTTGTCCTCATCAACGTGATCGAAGTAGAATAAACAATAATAGCTTCTTTGCCGGTTTTGCCGGCAGAGAGGCTGTTTTTGCGTGCGCCCGGCGAGCGCACGTTCTAACGGGTGAAAGTCCCAAATCCGC
>CAZACE010000150.1:0-4924 GCA_964483255.1 uncultured Oscillospiraceae bacterium | reverse complement strand
TGTATAGCGGCCTGAAATGCACGTTTGCGCCTGCGCGGCGCAGGACGCCGTTACCGCACGCACATCATCCGGCAGGGACAGCCCAAAGAACAGACGCATACAACCCCTCCGCTCCTGATTTGCTGTGATTGTAGCATGTTTGGCACATGCGATCAAGTATGCTATAATATAGGAAACATCCGACGGAATGAACCATGTATGGGAGAGAGACACATGTTTACACGATCCAGTGCACGCAGCGCGATCGGCAGCCCCGCCATGTTTGCACGCGGCGGCGCCTATGTACAGGAGGGCCGGGTCAGCCAGGTCACCGTGCGCGAAACAGGTGCGCTTCAGATCTATGAGGGCCTGGTAAAAAGCCCGGGCGAAAGCTACGCCGTCATGTTCGAATACGATCCGCAGCAGGAGAAATTCGTCTCCTGCCGCTGCGCCTGCCAGGAAATCAGCAAAGGAGCCTGGGGATGCCGGCATGTGGCTGCGCTGATGATCGCCGTATGCGGCGGCACGGTTACGCCCATCGGCCCCAGGGAAGGCAGCGAGTGGTTGGACGAGCTGCTGATGAAAAAAAGCGGTGCGCTCTCTCACGCGCTTGCCGAGAGAGAACCCGTCCGTCTCTGCCCCATGCTTCGCCGCGTTTCGGATGAAGAAATAGCGCTCGGCCTGCGTCTTGGCCGCTCCAGGCTGTACATCGTGCGCAGCATGGCTGATTTTGCCCAGCGCGCCCAAAAGCGCGAGACGACGATCTATGGACGGGAGCTGACGTTCTCCCATTGTGAAGAGGAAATTGCCCCGGAGGACGTGCAGCTTTTCGGCCAGATCGTGATGCTCGCCGGGAAGGGCGGCATAGACGGCGGCGAGCTCATCCTGCGCGGCGCGGCGCTGGATCAGACGATGCGCCTGCTGGAAGGGCGCGAGGTGGATATCCGCGAGGAAAACAGCACGCAAAGGCGCGTGCGCGTCGTCAGGCGGGATATCGCGCTGGAACTGGAGCTGGAAGATCAGGGCGGCAGCGCGCAGCTTTGCGTGCTCGCAGAAAACGTTGTGCGCGGCCAGGCCGGCGCTTACAGAATCATGAACGAGGAGATCGTCTGCGCATTCGGCGAAGCGTTTGAGCGAATCTCCGGTCTGCTGCAGGTTGCCGGCGCATATCCGCAGGGCATCCGCTTTGGCAGCGGCCAGCTTGAGGAGGTCTGCATGCGGCTGATCCTCCCGGCGATGGAATCCGCCGTCATGCGCAAAGGTCAGGCAATCCTCACCGGGCACACACCCACGCCCGTTCATCCGCGCCTTTACGTCGATCTGGACGGCAGCAAGCGGCTCACCTGCCGCACGGTATTCGACTATCTGGGCACGGTGCTCTCCGGTGGGCAGACGCATCCGCACATCCGCCGGAATACACCGCTGGAAAACGACGTCCATGCAGCCGTCATGCGCCTGTTCCCAGAGAAGATCAGCGAAGATGAATATGCCTTCGAGGGCAATGACGATGCGCGCTTTGCGCTTTTGAGCGAGCAGCTGCTCAGCCTGGAACGCGTGGGCGAGGTGCATGTCAGCGATCGACTGGCCAACATGTACGTTAAGCACGCAAAGACGATGACCTTCGGTCTCACACAGGAGGACGGCAAACTGAAGCTCACGGCAGACCTTGGCGGCTACACGCAGGAGGAGCTGACGCAGGCGCTGACCGCTTACCGGCAAAAACGCCATTACGTCCGCCTGACCAGCGGCACATTCCTTTGCGGCGAAGCGCTTGAGCAGGCTGCGAAAGCGGCGCAGGTGCTCGACGGTCTGGATATGACGGCTGAGCAGGCGCAGGAAGGCGCCGAGATGCCCATGAGCCGAGCGATGTATCTGGAGGCTGCGCTGAAGGAGCGCGAGAACATCTCCCTTCGCGCGCCCAAGGAGATTGAGGAATGGACCCAGCGCATGCGCGCCGCGCAGTCGCTGCGCGTCACACAACCGTCAGGCCTCAAAGCAACGCTGCGCGGCTATCAGCTTGAGGGACTCTCCTGGCTCTGCGCGCTCTCGCGCGCCGGCTTTAGCGGCATCCTCGCCGACGACATGGGCCTGGGCAAGACGATTCAGGCGCTGTCGCTGCTTCTGTGGGAGCAGGAGCAAGGCAAAGATGTGCACGCGCTGGTGGTCTGCCCTGCCTCGCTGCAGCTCAACTGGCTCTCCGAGGCCAAGAAATTCGCTCCTGGTCTTCGCAGTGTGAGCCTGATGGGCGCAGTCAGGGAGCGCATAGACATCATCAAGGCCGCAGACAGACCAAATATCCTGATCACCTCCTACGACCAGATGCGCAGAGACGTACAGACCTACAAGGATATTTCCTTCACGCACGTGCTGCTGGACGAAGCGCAGAACATCAAAAATGCCGCCTCGCAGGCGGCCAGAGCGGTCAAAACCATAAAAAGCGAGCATCGCTTTGCCATGACCGGCACGCCGATTGAGAACAAACTCTCCGAGCTGTGGTCGATCTTTGATTTCCTGATGCCGGGGTATCTTGGCACATACAAGAAATTCAAGGAGCGCTTTGAAGCGCCTGTCGTCCGCGAGGCAGACGAGAGCGCTCGCATGACGCTGCACATGATGGTCGCTCCGTTTATTCTTAGGCGCATGAAGAAGGACGTGCTGACGGATCTGCCGGAGAAGGTGGAGACGGTCATGTCCAGCGAGATGACAGCAGAGCAGCGCAAGATTTACACCGCCTACGTATCGCGCCTGCAAAAGGACAGCAAGAGCCTGCTGGAAAAGAAGGACAACATCCGCATGCTCGCCGAGCTCACGCGCCTGCGCCAGCTCTGCTGTGATCCGCGGCTTTGTCTGGAGAATTACACCGGCGGCAGCGGAAAGCTGATGCAGCTGTTAGAGATCGTGCGCGATGCGCTGGAATCCGGTCACAGGATTCTGCTGTTCTCGCAGTTCACGACGATGCTTGACCTCATCGGAGAAGCGCTGGATGGCGAAGGCATCGGATACTGCATGCTCACAGGCAGCACGGACAAGGAAGCGCGCATGGAGCTGGTGCAGCAATTCAATGAAGGCGGCGAGGACGTCTTCCTGATTTCGCTCAAGGCCGGCGGCACCGGATTAAACCTGACCGGTGCGGACGTGGTCATCCACTACGATCCCTGGTGGAACGTCTCCGCGCAGAATCAGGCAACCGACCGCGCCTACCGCATCGGTCAGACGAAGGGCGTGCAGGTAATCCGCCTGATCGCCTCGGACACAGTCGAGGAGCACATTCTGGGGATTCAGGAGCGCAAGAAGACGCTCAGCGACGGCGTGCTTCTGGGCGAGGAGAGTTTCTTTACCATGGACGCCCAGACGCTCAAAGAGGTGCTCGGCGGGTAACGGGATTGGGGAATATAATAAAGGCGCTGTCTCAAAATGGCTAAAAGAGCCACGAGAGGCAGCGCCTTGTGTTGTTTCTTAGTTTCCAGCGATCGCCTGTTTCCTTGCGATCTCTTCCCATTTGCCGGAGTAATAGCGGATCGCGCCGACGGCGACCGCGCAGACCCAGGTGAGCGGAGAGACCCACCACAGGCCCCAGTAACCCCAGATAGCCGTAAACAGGAAGGTAAAGCTGATGCGCGTGATGACCTCGCTGATACCCATTGCCAGCGTCATCTTCACGTCGCCGGAGGCGCGCAGCACATTATGGAAGATGCACATCGTGCCGCCGATGAGGAAGAAGAAGCTGAAGATGCGCATGTATTCCACGCCGTACTGGATCGACTCCGGCGACTGCGTGAACATCGCCATGATCGGCCGGGCAAACATCCAGACGATCGGGCAGAAGATGCCGTAGCAGACAAAGTGGATACCATACGCAGTGCGCACACCCTGGCGCACGCGCTTGTAATCGCCCGCGCCGATATTCTGGCCGACAAACGTACCCATGGCCGTGCCGATGGCTTCCGCCAGCTGCCAGCCGAGGAACTCGACCTTCGTTGCGATGCCGTAGGCCACAATCAGCGCCGTGGAATACGTGTTGATCTTGGACTGCAGCGCCATATCCGAAATGGAGATAATGCTCATCTGCAGGCCCGTGGGAATGCCGAACACGAGGATCTGCTTGGCAATATGGGGATCCATGCGCAGCTCGCCCTTCTTCAGGCGCAGTATCGGCAGAATCTTAAACGCATAGGCAATGCACAGCGCGCCGGAAATCGCCTGGGAAAGCACCGTCGCCAGCGCCGCGCCGGTCACACCCATTGGAATCACCGCGATGAAGAGAATATCCAGCACGACATTGAGCGCGCTGGAGATGATCAGCGCCACCAGCGGCACCACAGAATTGCCCAGCGAGCGCATGACAGCCGAGATCCAGTTATAGAGCATCGTACCTGCGCAGCCCGCGAAGATGACGATCAGGTATTCATAGGCATAATCCATCAGCGCGTCGCTCGTCTGCAGAAGCCTGAGCAGCCCCTTTGAGCCAAGCATGCCAAAGGCCGTGATCAGCGCCGTGGAGATGATCGCCACGAAGATCGAGCTGGCGAATGTCTCCTTCACCTTTCGCTCGTTGCCCGCGCCGTAATACTGGCTGATCACGATGCTCACGCCCGTGGTCAGGCCCATCATCAGCGACATCAACAGATACATCGCCGAGCCTGCGATGCTCACAGCAGCCAGCGCCTCATCGCCCAGATATCTGCCGACGATGAACACGTCCACGAAATTATAGATGCGCTGAAACAGCATGCCCAGCAGCACCGGCGCGCCGAATTTGACCAGCTGGGGCGCAATCGGCCCGCGGGTCATGTCCATGACGTTTTGCTTCATAAGTGCCTCCTTAGAAATGAAGACAGTGGAAATCCTGATATAAGCGGCCGTGGAGCATAGGGGAGTCTCCTCTCGCGCTTCGACGGCGCTCGGTCAAGGCAGCTGCCACACTGTGGCCTCATTCACTACTGCC
>CAZACE010000149.1:0-4938 GCA_964483255.1 uncultured Oscillospiraceae bacterium | reverse complement strand
GCTCCAACCTGGGCGACGCTCAGGCCCGCCGCCTGCAGATCCGCGTCAAGGGCGAAAACGGCAAGAAGTATCTGGCCCACACCCTGAACAACACCGTCGTTGCTCCGCCGCGCATGCTGATCGCATTCCTGGAGAACAACCTGAACGCCGACGGCTCCGTGCGCATCCCGGAGGCCCTGCGTCCGTACATGGGCTTCAAGGACGTCATCAAGCCGGTTGAGAAGAAGTAATTTTGAATAAGGGCTTGTCTGGATATGAAACTCGTATTCCAAGTTCAAAACCGCTTTGCGGCCGAAGGTTTCCAACAGGCGACCGGAAAGCCCTTTGGCGGGAAATGGGAGCAGCGTCCCATGAAAGAAATGGATGAATGCGAAGACTTATCCGGACAGCCCTTATATTCATTTGCTGGAGGAAGTAAATATGATCATCTGCGATACGCACTGCGATACGCTGTACATGCGCGCGCTGCAGCCGCAGGAGACGCCCTGCGTGACCATGGAGAACATGGTGAAGGGCGGCGTGAACCTGCAGACCTGCGCGCTCTTTGCGGGCAGCAAGGGCATGAGCGATCGTCCGCACGACAAGGCACTTTGCGAATATGCTGCTTTCGAGCGTTTAGCTGAGTACGAAGGCTGGCAGAAGGTGAATTCTCCGCTGGAGGCCGAGGCGGGCAAGGTGAAGATCCTGCTTTCCATCGAGGGCGGTGAGATTTTCGAGGGCAGCGCCGAACGCGTGCATGAATTCCATGAGCGCGGCGTCCGCATGGCGGCGCTGACCTGGAACAACGAAAACGAGATCGCCTATCCGGCCAAGGGCGGCTCGGATCAAGGCATCAAGCCGCAGGGCTGGGTGGTGCTCAGGGCGATGGCGAGCCTCAAAATGGCGGCTGATACCAGCCATCTGAACGAAGCCGGTTTCTGGGATCTCATCGACCGGCACAGCCAGCCGCCGATGGCGTCCCATTCCTGCGCGAAGAAGCTTTGCCCTCATTTCCGCAATCTGACCGATGATCAGATCCGCGCAATGGCCAGCCGCGGTGGCTGGATCGGCGTGAATTTCTATCCGTATTTCCTGACGGGAAGCGAGCAGGCGGGCGTAAAGGATATCGTCAACCATATCGATCACATGTGCCAGCTGGGCGCATACAAGCATGTGGGTTTTGGCAGCGATTTCGATGGCATCGAATGCACGCCGCATGACTGCCAGAGCCCGGCGGGCGTGCCCGCGATTCTGGAAGCGCTGCGCAGGCGCGGCTATTCTCAGGAAGCGATTGAGGATATCGCAGGACGCAATTTCCTGAATTACTACCGCCGCCTCGGCTGGGCGGACTGAAAAGCATACGCTTTGGAGAAATAAAGGCCGCGCATCATCCGGTGCGCGGCCTGCTTTTGTATCGCTTAATCGTTTTCGGGCAGCTTTTCGCTGGCGGCAACAGCCTGGCAAAGCGTGCGCATGAGCTTGCGCGCTTTGGGTGAGCAACCGCTGGCCATTCTGGCAACGGCTTTTCCCAGCGCCTGGGCGCTGTCGTCGGGCTTCTCGGAAAAATCCTCCAAGGCGACGCAGCCGCTCAACAGCGCAGCAAGCGGCACGTGCAGCGCCTGTGCGATCTGCGCAAGCTGCTCCAGAGAGGCGGGACGCTCGCCGCGCTCCAAACGGCCAAAGTGCAGCTGGGACATCTTCAGCCTTTCGGCCATCTGCTCCTGCGTGAAGCCGGCTTCCTTGCGCGCCGCGCGGATATTCTGCCCGATCGTCTTGTAGGAAACGATCATCCTGATCCCCTCCACAATAGAAGAATACCATCATGATATCCCGAATTCACAGAAAATAACATGTCGAAATCGGATAAATATTATCGAATTGGATGCTGCGCCGAAAATAAAGACGACGACAGGAAATGGGGCTTACAGGCGATAGGCGGTCATCGCACGGAAGCGGTTGCTGATCAGGGTATAGAGCGTCTCGCCAAAGGGCGAGAGCGGCTGATCTTTGGGATGTACGATGTAAAACGGCGGCAGATAGGAGTCGGTGCCCAGGTGATAATGGGAGAGCTTCTGCATGCTGGCGCTGTCGCACAGCAGAGAGATAAACGGACTGAGCGTGACCAGATTGCAGGAGGCACACATGCGCATCGCAGTGTCGACGCCATCGCACAGCACGCAGACGTCGGGACTGATCGCACAGGAGGCGAGCAGCTCGTCAAAGTAATGCCGTTGCGCATTGCTGGTCGTTGGCATGACGAAGCGCTCATGCTCAGCCTCGCGAAGACCAATCGTGGAACCGGAGGGGATGCGCTGCGCCAGCGCGGTCTTTTTGCCGGCGAGCAGAACGACTTCCTCGGAGGCAATCTGGCGATACTCAAGCTTGCTGTGATGATTCTCGCTGGGGAGCAGCGCCATGTCGATTTCGCCGCTGATGAGCAGCTCTTCAAGTTCCGGCGCGGATTTTTCGCGGACTTCCAGCCGTACGCCGGGATAAACGGAGAAGAAATCAGACAGCACCTGCGGCAGCAATTCGTCGGAACGATGGGTTATCACGCCGATGCGCAGCGTGCCTTCTGCGCGGCCCTGCAGCAGCGTGATCGCCTCATGCAGCTGCGTCTCTGCCTGAACGACTTTGCGCGCAGCCAGCACATATAATTCGCCCGCGGGCGTGAGCGTGACAGGCGATTTTCCGCGCACAAAGATGGCCTCGCCCAGCTGCGATTCGATCTGGCGCACGGTCTGGGAAAGCGTGGGCTGGGTGATGGAGAGGACTTTGGCGGCGGCTGTAAAGCTGCCCTCGCGGATGATGGCGAGGATCATGCGTGCATGGCGGGTGTTCATGGTATAATGCTCCTTGCTGCAGGGGATATAGCTCTATTTTAGTGGAGGCAGTGTTTCTTGTGCAATAGGAAATTGCGCGAAATTTCGTTCTGCGGATATCGGCCGCTTTTTTATTGATCAAAAATGTGTCAGGGGATTGAGATACAGGCGGTAATGATGATATAATATACGTCAGTTTACGATAAGGAGATATGCTGTATGCAGATCATAGATAGAATCAAGGCCTTCCGTGCGCGCATGGAAGAAGAAAACATGGCGGCGGTTATCGTGCCGACGGCCGACTCGCATGCCAGCGAATATCTGGCGGATTATTTCAAGACCCGCCAGTGGCTCAGCGGCTTCACCGGCTCTGCCGGCACGCTGGTTGTGGGCCGCGAAGAGGCGGCGCTCTTTACCGATGGCCGCTATTTCATTCAGGCAGAGAAGCAGCTTGCGGGCACAGGCATCATGCTCATGCGCATGGGCACTGCGGGTGTGCCGAGCGTGGAAGAATATGTCAGCGGCATCGTGAAGGCCGGCGAGAGCTGCGGCGTGGATTTTTCCGTCATCAGCTCCCACTTTGCTGCCGACATGAGCGATATGCTGGCCGGCCGAGAGATTGCGCTGCGCGATACGGGCGACTGGTTTGAGGCGCTGTGGGAGGATCGTCCGTCCATGCCCAAGGATCCGGTGTATCTGCTGGAAGAGAAGTATACCGGTATGGGCGTGAGCGAGAAGCTTGGCAAGATCCGCGAAGTGATGGCCAGGGCCGGTGCGGATATGCATCTGACCAACGTGCTCGATGAGATCGCCTGGACGCTCAACGTGCGCGGCAATGACGTGCACTGCACGCCGGTGGTGATGAGCTACCTGCTGGTGGGCAAGGAGAGCGCGATCTGGTTTGTGGATACGCAGAAGGTCAGCGAGGAGATTCAGGATAAGCTCTTCGCGCAGGGCGTGTATCTGCGCGAGTACAGCGAGATTAAGTCTGCGCTGGAGGGAATTGAGCCGGGCACGGGCATGATGATCGACGGCAGGAAGCTGACGGCGAACCTCTGCGCTGCGCTGGCGGATACGAATATCATCCAGCATGAGAATCCTGCGTTCCGCATCAAGGCAATTAAGAACGACGTGGAGCTGGAGAACCTGCGTCTGGCGCATGTGAAGGACGGTCTGGCCGTGACGCGCCTGATGTATTGGCTCAAGAAGAACGCGGGCAAAATCGACATGGACGAACTGAGCGTGGACGAGAAGCTGCTGGCCCTGCGCGCGCAGCAGGAGCATTTTGTCTCTCCGAGCTTTGATACCATCTGTGCCTATCGCGCCAACGCGGCGATGATGCATTACCGCGCGACCGAGGAATCCCACGCGAAGATCGAGGCGAAGGATCTGCTGCTGATCGATTCCGGCGCGCAGTATCTGGAGGGCACGACCGATATCACCCGCACGTTTGCGATGGGCGAGGTGGAGCGGGAGCAGAAGGAGCATTTTACGGCTGTGCTGTGCGGCATGCTGAATCTGCAGAATGCGAAGTTCCTCTATGGCTGCACGGGCATCAGCCTGGATGTTCTGGCGCGCGGTCCGATGTGGGATATGGGCATCGACTATCGCTGCGGCACGGGTCATGGCGTGGGCTATCTGCTCAGCGTGCATGAGGGCCCGAATGCATTCCGCTGGTACAAGTCCCCGACCCGTAACGAGGACACGGTGCTGGAGGCCGGCATGGTGACTACGGACGAGCCGGGCGTCTACATCGAAGGCAGCCACGGCATCCGCATTGAGAACGAGCTGGTGAGCAAGAACCTGGAGCTGAATGAATACGGGCAGTTCATGGGCTTTGAGCCGATTACCTGCGCGCCGATCGATCTGGACGCGGTGATTCCGGAGCAGATGACCAGAAGGCAGCGCCAGTGGCTCAATGAATATCACGCATTTGTGCTGGAGAAGCTGGAGCCGCTGATGGCGGACGAGGATGAGCGCGCGTGGCTGCGCCACGCGACCCGCGCAATCTGATTTGAATGATAAACGCATGCGGCGGATGGATGCCGTGTGCGTTTTTTATTTTTGCTGCGCAATAGACCCATAATGCTGCGTAAGCAAAAGAACGAAAGAATGCTTAAAGAGTGGTTATCGCGCC
>CAZACE010000148.1:0-4941 GCA_964483255.1 uncultured Oscillospiraceae bacterium | reverse complement strand
GCGGCGATGCGCTCGGCCTCGATGCGGGCAGCCTCTTCAGCGGCAATGCGCTCGGCTTCGATGCGGGCGGCTTCTTCGTCGTAGCCGCCGCTCCCATAGCCATACTCGGCGAGGACGGATTCAATCTCCTCAAGCGTCTGGGGCAGCGCGATCGGCGAGAGCATCATCGGCACGGTCACTTCCGGGTCGATGGCGTCGTAAAGCTCGATCACGCCGTCCTGCAGCTCGCTGAACTGATACTGCCCAAATACAGCGCCTGTCTCATCGTAGAGCATCATCTGCGCCATGGAAAGCGCGGCAATCTGCTCTTCGGTCATCAGGCTCATATCCAGCCAGTATACGGTTTCTCCCGTCGAGGTGATCACCGTCTGAACGGGCAGCATCATCTGCGTGCCGTCGCTCATGGGCAGTGCAACCTGAGCCATGATCTGCGGCTGCTCGGCAAAGCTGCCTACAGGCGAGAGCGCAAGGCATGCGCTGAGGACCGCAGCCGTCAGCCGGCGGGTGATTCTTCTCATATCGTTTATCCTCCTTTTTTCAGATAAGCGAGGGCGTAAAGCCCTATACATCCATTGTATATGTTCATTGTAAAACGAGCCGCTTCCCCTTGTCAACCTTACGGATGCTTTTGCCAGCACGCTGTTTCCTTATATAGGGGAAAAGGCGTGCTTCGCCTTCGGTTTACATATATCAGACGAAGCGGAGGCAGGGATTCTTCCCGGTGAAGACGAATTTAAACAGTTGAATTTTGCGCGTATACGGATTCAAAAAGGAGATTGAGACATATGGCAGATTACAGCGAACTCAGGGAGATTCCCTTTGAAAAGGAAACGATTTATGAAGGCAGGATTCTGCACGTGGAAAAGTGGCAGGTAACCTGTCCCAACGGACATCCCGCTCCGCGCGAGATTGTGGTGCACAATGGCGCGGCGGCCGTCGTGCCTGTGTATGAGGATGGAACGACGCTGCTGGTGAGGCAGCACCGCGTGAGCGTGGATCGCGTGACGCTGGAAATTCCCGCCGGCAAGCTCGACAGCGCGGATGAAGATCCGCTGGAGTGCGCCATCCGCGAGCTGCGCGAGGAGACGGGCCTCAAAGCCGAGCGCATGACGCTGCTCACCTCTGTGCTCACGACTCCGGGCTTCTGCACGGAGAAGATCGGCATTTATCTGGCCCAGGGCCTTACCGAAGGCGATATGCACCTGGACGAGGACGAGTTTTTGAATGTCGTGCGCATGCCGCTGGATGAAGCGATCGATTTGGTGATGCGCGGCGAAATCCGCGATGGCAAAACCATCTGCGGCCTGCTGATGGCCAAGGAAGTCATCCGCGCTAAGAAGGAGAATGCATGATGCATCTGCCTCTTATGCAGTGGACGCTGCATGGCGGAAGCCTGCCCGAGCGTCTCATTGACGCGCCGAAAATGTCTGCCTTCTCCCTGCCCGGTGCGGATGCGCTCAGCGCGTTTGCCGATCTGATCGGCGGGGACGAGCCAATGCAGGAGGCGGATCAGCCCTGCGGCGCGCCCTACAGCGCCGGCGGCTTTTTTGAGGATGATCTTGCGGGCGAGCTGACGCTTTCCAAGGAGATTGACTTCAGCGCATTTTGCGGCGACCGCGCGCTGCTCACGTTTGCAGATCTGGCAGGCAGCGGCAAAATCCTGCTGGATGATAGGCAAATTGCCGTTTTCGGCGCGGATGCGCAGGAGGATATGCGCCATGCATACGACATGACGGGCATGCCCTGCGCGCTTTGTGTGGATCTGACGGATGCGCTTGCGCTTGGAAAAATGCAGACGCTTACCATCCGCTTCTCTGCCTTACGCCCTGCGGGCGTGATCGGCGCGGCCTTTCTCACGGCAACCTCGCGGGCGAATCTCTCCCGCGTGAGCATTCAGCCGGATATGAAGCGGCGCACGATGACCGTACGCGCGCGCATATCCGCGCAGCAGGCCGGAAGATATATCCTTCGCGTGCAGGAGATTCCGGGCGAAGCGGCCTGTCATCTGCCGCCTGCAAGGGAGACGGATGCGGAGCTTGCCGCTGGCGCGCACAGGGGCATTCAGCTTTCCATGGAGGTAAATGCGCCCGCATTTGTTTCCGGCCAAGCCTATGCCGCGCCGGCGCTGAAGATTCAGCTTTTTTGCAAAGAGAAACAGGGCGATGTGCTCTGCGATGATGCGCTGCTCATGTGCGGATATGGCGCGGGCGCGCCGAAGGCATGGCTGCCGCTTACGCGCGAGGAATGTCTGGGTGATTCCAGGGTGCTGTGCAAGAGACTGATCGAGCTGGGCGTTTATGCCGTATCGCTGCCCATGCCTGCGCCGGACAGGCTGTATCTGGAAATGACCCGAAAGGGCATTTCAGCCGTGCAGCATGTATCGGAAGAAATCCGTCCGCTGTTTACGCGATATCCCTGTGTCAGTCTTTGCGATTTTCCGCTCGATGAAAAGCCGCTTTCCTTGCAGGCTGCCGCATGGCAGATGGCGGGCAGCGTCGCCTTTCCGCGGGCAATCGATGACACAATGTCGCCGCAGGACATGCTGCTGGAGGCGAGCGGACGGGCGCTCGACGGCGAATCCCGGAGCGTTCAGGATGCGCTTTCATGGCTGCGCGCCGTGCAGATTCGCATGCGCGCGGAGGCCGTGCGACAGGGGCGCTATCAGGGCGCGATCTGCAGCGCCGGAGAATGGGCGCAGGATGATATCCGCGATGCGCTTGAGACAGCATTTTCTGCCCTGCATCTGTCCGCCCTGCCGCTGAGCGGCGCCTGGTGGACGGGCACGAGGTTTTCCGCGTCGCTGGAGGCGTTTATTCCCAAGGATATGCTTTCAGGCGAAGCGATTGAGGCGCGGGCGGTGCTGGAGGATGACGACGGCAGAGAGCTGGCGAGTTTTGAGATGACCTGTAAAGGGAGCGGATATCTGGGCGTGATCGAGGCCGTGCTGCCGGATCATTCCTGTGTGCTCACACTGCACTGCGCGCTTTATCGCGGCAGGGAGACGATTGAGGAAAGCACGCTGCCGGTCTACGCAGGCGACAGAGGTCCGCTGGAAGCGGTGTTTTAAGCAGGCAGACAAGCGTCGGAAAAATCCGGCGCTTGTATATTTTACCGGCATTCCTTACTTGTGACGTATATTCAGCGCACATGCGTAATAGATTATACCAAACAAGGAGGTATCGCCATGAAACATAGAATTCCGAAGATAATCTTTTCCCTGTTATTCACAGTTTATCTGTCTGTGCCTGCCGCCTTTGCCGAGCAGCTCACCTGCATCGTGCGCGAGGGACAGTATGTGAATGTGCGCAATCAGGCGTCTTCCCGCGCGGCGGCGTGGGGCGTGCTGCATACGGGCGACGTCATCGATACAAATCCCGCCGAAATCAAGAATGGATTTTTCAAAACCAGCTATAAAAACCACGACGCGTATGTCTCCGTCAAATACTTTGAGATCGCCGTCGGAGAGGATTATACCGTTGAGGCCAACGGCCGCGTGCGCATGAGAAAGACCCCCGCCGGCAGCACATCCGGCTTCATTCAGCCTGGAAAGCGCGTGCATGTGATCGCCTGGCGCTATGGCGAGGACGGCAGCAAATGGGCCCGCTGCACAGGCGGCAGCTATATCAGCGCCGACTGCCTTTCTCCTGTGGAATAAACCCTCCATATCCGCTGTCGGAGCGTCATCATTTGCAGGAATCTTGTCAAAAGTAAATGCTGTTATCCCTTGTAAATGAAGGAAAACAACCATTGCATGCCGAATATATACGTTTAAGTGATTTTGACTCATCCGACAACATCGATGATGGAGGAATACCATGACCAATCAGGAAAGACAACAGCTTGCTGTCTTCGCTTGCCATGTTCGTATGGGCGTTATTGAGTCCACGCATGCAGCGAAGGCCGGCCATCCCGGCGGAAGCCTCTCCGCTGCGGATATGTTTACCTATCTGTATAACAAGGAAATGCGCATCGATCCGAAGAACCCGAAGTGGGCGGATCGCGACCGCTTCGTCCTCTCCAAGGGTCATACCGCGCCGGGCCTGTATTCCACGCTGGCCAACCGCGGCTTCTTCCCGGTGGAGGATCTCACGACCCTGCGCCAGATTGGCAGCTATCTGCAGGGTCATCCGAACATGAATACCGTTCCGGGCGTGGATATGAGCACCGGCTCTCTGGGTCAGGGCGTCTCCGTCGCCGCGGGCATGGCCAAGGCCGCCAAGTTCCAGCAGCGTGATATCAACGTCTATACCCTGCTGGGCGACGGCGAGATCGCCGAGGGCGAGGTTTGGGAGGCGTTCCTCTTCGCCAGCCACTATAAGCTGGATAACTTCTGCGCGATCATCGACCTCAACGGCCTGCAGATCGACGGCCCGACCTGCAAGGTCATGAACACTGCGCCGGTCTCCGATAAGATGGCGGCCTTCGGCTTCAATGTCATCGAGATCGACGGTCACAGCTTCGATGAGATGGAAGCGGCGTTTGCGAATTTCAAGGCCTGCGAGGGTAAGCCCACTGCCATCCTGATGAAGACCACCAAGGGCAAGGGCGTCAGCTACATGACAAACAGCGTCGACTGGCACGGCAAAGCCCCGAATGACGCGGAATACGAAGTAGCGATGAACGAGCTGCGTGCGCAGCTTGCAGAACTGGAGGCGGCACAATGAGCGAAGTGAAGAAGATTGCCACCCGTGACAGCTACGGCAAGGCGCTGGTAGAGCTTGGCCAGGAACATGACAACATCGTCGTTCTGGACGCCGACCTCGCTGCTGCGACCAAGACGAGCACCTTCCGCAAGGCGTTCCCGGAGCGCCACTTTGACTGCGGCATCGCCGAGTGCAACATGGTTGCCGCGGCTGCCGGTATGTCCACCATGGGCCTTGTGCCGTTCGCGTCTACGTTTGCGATGTTTGCAGCCGGCCGCGCGTTCGAGCAGGTCCGCAA
>CAZACE010000147.1:0-4951 GCA_964483255.1 uncultured Oscillospiraceae bacterium | reverse complement strand
AAGCTGCTTGTATCGATTTGTTTCGTTCTTTCTCTTAATAAACTAAATATCCCTAAAGCGGCGTAGTCATCCCATTCCCTTTTCCCGCATACCATCGCGGGGAGGGATGAGTGATGCGACTGATCGCCTTTGGCGGGGACGCCAGAATGCTCGGCGCATTGGAAGCGGCCAAACGGGCCGGATGGGATACAGCCTATATCTGCAAAGAAGAGGATACTGAGTCGATGCTTTCACATACCGACGCGGTGCTGCTGCCGTGGCCGTATAGTTTTCGGGATGAATTGCTCATCGGAACTTCGCTAAGCAAAGAAAAAACGCTGGCCTGTCTGCCCGCATGCGCGCTGGTGATCCATGGCGGCGGCGTGAGTGCGCGGGAGCTGACAAAGGCAGCCTGCACATTTGATCCCTCGCGGGACGAGGCCTTCCTGCGCAGCAATGCAAGGCTTACCGCAGAAGGCGCCATCTGCCGCGCCATGCAGCGTCAGGGCCGCGCGCTGCTGGGCGCGACCGTACTCATTACGGGCTTTGGCCGCATCGCGCAGGAGCTTGCCGTGCGCCTGGTCGCAATGGGATCGTTTGTCATCGTCTGCGCCAGAAATGAATTACAGATGCGCCGCGCGCATGAGTTGGGCGCGCATCCCATGCCGCTTTGCCAGGCGGCGTCTGCCTGCCGGCAGGCAGACGTTGTCTTTTCCACAGTACCGGCACATGTTCTGGGGAAAAATGAGCTGGATAAGATATCGCCGGAGGCATTGGTGATCGAGCTTGCCAGCCCACCCTATGGCATGAACATCGAGATGGCGCGGCATATGGGTGTGAATGTCGTGCTGGAGAGCGGCGTGCCTGGACGCTATGCGCCGATGAACGCGGGCGCGGCGCTGTTTGATGTGCTGGAGCGTCAGCTTGCAGAGCATGCGGAAAGGGGCGAAGCGCATGAGTGAAATCAGAATCGGATTTGCCGTTACCGGTTCTTTCTGTACGTTTAAAGCTGTGTTTCCTCAGATGGAGCTGCTTGTGAAGAAGGGTTACCATGTCACGCCGATCATGTCGCAAAATGCGTACGAAACCGACACGCGCTTCGGAAGCGCTGAAGAGTGGATTCAAAAGGCGGAGACGGTCACGGGCGAGCGTGTGATCCATACGATTGCGCAGGCAGAGCCTATTGGCCCCAGGAAGCTGCTGGATCTTTTGATCATCGCGCCCTGCACGGGCAACACGCTGGGCAAGCTTGCCAGCGGCATTTACGATACCGCGCCGACGCTTGCCGTCAAGAGCCACAGGCGAAACGAGCGGCCGGTGCTCATCGCCGTATCCACCAATGACGCATTGGCTGCTTCAGCGGCGAGCATCGGCGTGCTGATGGCGAGGAAGGGCATGTATTTCGTACCCTTTGAGCAGGATGACTGCCGGGGCAAGCCGGCCAGCTGCGTGGCGGATTTTGAAAGGATTCTTCCGGCGGCTCAGGCAGCGCTGGAAGGCAGGCAGCTGCAGCCGGTCATTTTTTGAAAAACCGGGAAGAAAACGTTGGCATGATTCGTTGTATAGACGAATCATGTTTTTGTTTACATGTGGATATATTGTGGCGTACAATAAAACACATAAGGGGTGAATGAATATGAGAAAGCTGATCGCAGCGTTGGCTCTTGCGCTGCTTGTTCCTGCGTGCGCGTCTGCGGCATATATGAAAATGACGGAAATGACAGAACCTAAAAGCGGCAGTCGGATGGTGATCTTTTCTGTTAAGCCGGATACGATTGATGTGGTACCAGGGAAGGAAAACGTGCCAAGTGAAGCGCAGCTTGCAATCTGGGCAAAGATTGAGGAGCGCTTCAGACAGGGCGAGGTTATCAAGGCGACAGGCCGGGGAACGCTGATGCAGGCGGGCAGCCTCTGGCAGGACGGAAAAACCGCCTCTATGGGTCTTATCTGGCAGGGTGAGCAGGTTGATGGCAGGGAAGGCTGCATGGGCGCAGGATTGACGGTCGATCTTGAAACCGGCGACGAGATCCTGCTGGAGCAGCTCTTTGAGGATGCCGATGACGCACTTGCCGAAATGGAGCGCATCATTGTGGATGATGTGCTGGAGTCCATGAGCGATTACATGGAATATGCCGAGCTTTTGCCCATGCCTGTGGATAACTTTTCTGTCAATGAGCGGGGACTTACGGTTTACTGGCCAGAGGATCGTTATCGCTATTTCGACGGGATGAGCGGTAGTGTGACATTCTACTGGTACGAGCTGGCGGATTACATCGGCGAAGGCAGCCCGGTCTATGCCCTGGCGCATCCGGATGTGCCCTACAGCCGCTCCGGCATCGAAACGCTGTGTTTTGGCGGCGCTTTGACGCAGATGCTGCCCATTGAGTTGGGCGAACTGCTGGGCGATATCGCGTATCCGCTGGCCGATCCGGATTACACGACCGACGCGCTGGTTTTCCCGCTAGAGCGCGTGCGCGGCTTTGCAGTAGAGATTCCCAAATACGCCGAGACGCAGGAGGAAGAAACGCCGATTTCGGCTATCCGTGCTTCGCGTATCAGCTTTGGCAATCTGCTGACCACGGGCAAAACGACGGACGCAGAGGCGATTGCGCTGCTTGGCGAGCCTCAAAAGGAGATTGCTCTTGATGAGGAAGCTGCGTTTGACGCGATGCTTGAGCCGGGCAAGAGCCTGTATTACGAGATGGAAGGCAGGGTTTTGCAGGTCCATTTTGATGAAGACGGCCTGCTCTCCTGCCTGATCCTGCGCAGCGCGATGCCGGAAAGTCTTTACTGAAAAAGTGAAATGTGATATAATAATCTGTCTGAGTATGCTCAGGCAGATTATTTTGATGCGCAACGGGAATATCCGTGTTGATAGGGATTTGGGAGGATTTTCATGGCCAAAAAGGCGGCGCCGAAGGGCGCGAAGACGAAGAGAAAGGTGAGCGGAAAGCGCGGCAAGCCGGGACGCAGCCGGAATACGGGCGTTGATCCCCGCGGCGTAGCGGGCATCGTCGTCCTGTGCGTGGGCTTGCTGGCGCTTATCAGCCAGTTCATCCCCTCCGGCGGCGGATTGCTCAACAGCGCGACGATGATCACCCGCGGCCTGGGCGGCACGCTTTGTTTGCTGCTGCCTGTGGTGCTTTGCTGGGTGGGCGTGACGCTGGTATTCTTTGGGAGCGGAAAAATGAGCCTGAAGACGATGATCTGCGGCGCGCTGCTGTTTGTGTTTGTGGAAACGCTTCTGCAGCTCTTCGAGATTGCGGCGGTGACCTCGGCGATCTTCGCCGACGGCAAGCAGGCGACCTACGGCGCGTTCCTTGTGCGCTCGTATAAAAATGCTGCGCTGACGTGCAAGGGCGGCGGCATGATCGGCGCGCTGCTGGCGTGGCCGCTCTTCTGTGCGCTGGATGTCTGGGGCAGCGTAATCGTGCTGATCTTTGCCTGCACGATCGTGCTGATGGTGTTCACGGGCGTGAGCTTCACTGGCGTGGGTATGTATCTTTCCGAGCTGTTTGACGATCTGCGTGCGGCGCACAACGAGCACAAGGAAGAGCAGGCTGCGCTTCGCGAGAGCCGAGAAGAAGAAGCGCTTCGCCGCGAAGCCGAAATGGCCAGGCAGCGCGAGATGCGCCGCATCGAGCGCGAGAAGCAGGAAAGCGAAAAACAGGCGCGCCTCAAGGAAGAGGCCCTCCCCGCGCTGGCGGCCGAGCGCGAAGCGGCGCTTGCTGCCCAGGAACAGGAAATCCAGCAGGAGAAGCCGGTAAAAAAGCGCAAGGCAAAGCCGAAGCTGGAAGTCATCCGGCAGCAGGAACCGGCCGAGGATATGCCGCCGATTCAGACGGCGGCGCCCAAACGCGCATCCGCTGCCCGCAAGCGCACAGGCATCCGCGAGGATATGCCGCTGTATATCGAGCGCGATGACGAATTCACGAGAGAGAGCATCGAGGCGCGCCCGGAAACCGGCCGCAGCCGCAGGCGCGCAAGCTTCACCATGGAGGAGGCGGAAGCCGCTTTCCTCTATGGCATGAACAGCGAGCAGGCGAATGGCCGCAGGGAACCGGAAGCGGCATATGAACCGGCCTATGACGAGCCGGCGCAGGCATATTATGAATCCTATGCCGAGACTGAGCCTACTGCGCAGTGGGCTCAGCAGGAAACCTATGCACAGGATGAGCCGCAGGAGGACGACGTTCCCTTCTGGAAGGAAAATCCGGAGATGACCATTGAAAGCTATCAGGCGCAGCAGGACGAGGATGTCTATGCAGACGCTGCACAGCTGGAAGAGGAGGAGCCGGAGGAATTCGACGAGCCGGTCATTCAGACGTATCGCCCGCCGATGCGCCGCGCTGCGCAGGATGATACGCCTGCCGTGACCGGAAATGGAGAAAACTCCACGCCGCTTTCCCGCTCTATCGCGGCGGCGGCTGCAGCGGCGAACCGCAGCGTGCCCAAGGTTCAGAATGTCCTTGCGGCGCAGGAGGCGGCCGTGCGCGATCAGCCGATCGTGCAGCTGCGCGAAAACAGGCTGGACGGAACGCCCATGGTCATGCCGCGCAGGGACGTGCACGAAGCGCCGAAGATCGAGGGACCGGAATACATCTACCCGCCGATCGATCTGCTCAACCGCAGCAATGCGATGCACGACCCCAACACGAATGCGAAGATCGAGGCCGGCTCGCGCAAGCTGCTTGCCACGCTGGAGAGCTTCGGCGTGCAGGCCAAGCTGACCCACGTGACCCATGGCCCGGCGATCACCCGCTATGAGCTGCAGCCCGCGCCGGGCGTGAAGGTTTCGCGCATTGTGAATCTGGTGGATGATATTGCGCTGAACATGGCCTCTGACGGCGTGCGCATTGAGGCGCCGATTCCCGGCAAGCCGGCGGTGGGCATCGAGATTCCCAACGACAAGATTGAGATGGTTTCCCTGCGCGATGTGCTGGAGAGCCAGGAAATGCTGCGCGAAAAGTCC
>CAZACE010000146.1:0-4975 GCA_964483255.1 uncultured Oscillospiraceae bacterium | reverse complement strand
ACCGTGCCGATCTCCGTCGGCTGGGAGATATACACCACGCGCGGATGCACCATATGCTCGTCCGTATGCGCATCGACCACGGCCTGCACGCCCTCGGGCAGCACCTTGCCGTCCCTGGAATCCGCGATGCATACCTTATGGCCGCTTCCTTCGACGGTGCCGGTCTCATGCACGTTGATATGGCCGGTCGCCGCAGCGATCGCCGCCTCATACGGGCGCATGAACGCGCTAAGCGAGATCATGTTCGCACTCGTGCCGCCGATCATCATATGCACGGCCGCCTGAGGCTGTCCGCATTTTTCGCGGATCAGATCGGCCGCCCTGAGGCTGTAATCATCCAGACCATAGCCGCAGGTATGCTCCATATTGGTCTTCACCAATCGGTCGAGCACGACCGGATGCGCGCCCTCGCCGTAGTCATTGCGGAAAAAAAGCTTATTCATAAAGAGTTCCTCCTCACTTAGGATACATCAGGGCTGCCGCCCTGAAACCCGCCAAGGGACTTCGCCCCTTGACCCCATGTTCGCATCGCGCAGATGATAAGTAACTTTGCCTTCCCCTATGGAGAAGGTGGATCGCCAAAGGCGAGACAGATGAGATCCCCGACCGCAGCCGGATACCAGATTATTTGACGCTGCCGATATACAGCGTTTCGTCGATGGTAATATGGGTGATACCGCCAAGATCCAGCGCATCCACGTCGACGCCCGCCAGCATCGGCGTCATCCTCGCCAGATGATACGCCGTCTCCTGCGAAACCGCCATCGTATAGGTGATCGCTTCCTGCGAGATCACGTTCATTTTCTCATGCACGTAGCGCTCCACATCGCCGCCATCGTACTGCTGATGGCGCAGCCGCTCGCCCGCAAGGGCACGCAGTTCCCGCAGATATCCGCTTCTGGGCGCGAGCTTCATCATAAGGCCTTCCGGCGCAAGCACGCGGCCAAACTCTGCATAGTTCGCAGGCGTGAAGATATCCAGCAGCACATCGACCGTTCCATCCCGCACAGGGATATTCTTGAGATCCGCTGCAAAGAACATGGCCGTCTTCGGCCCTCTCGCCGCAAGTTTTACGGCGTCCTTCGACAGGTCAAACCCGATGCGTGTCATCTCCCTGCCCGGGCAGACGGCCTTGGTGTAATATCCCTCGCCGCAGCCGACATCCAGCAGCACGGGCTTCTCCTTCGTCACATACCTGTTGATCGCCTCGCTCAGCCGCTCCACGACCGGCGCATACACGTCCGCCGCGAATACCTTCGCCCGGCTTTCAAAGAGCTCCTTTTTATAGAACATCTCCTTCTGCCCGGGCACGAAGTTCACATAGCCCTGTCTGGCAACATCGTAGGTATGCCTCTTTTCGCACACGAAGCTGTTATCCCTGCGCGAAAACGCGCCCCCGCACAGCGGGCAGCGCAAAAGATGTGTCATATCCAACATAATGCTTCTTTCTTGGGGCTGCCGCCCCAGTTCAGCAAAGCCGAACCCTCAGACTCCCCTTCTTCGCTTTGCGGCAGCTTAAAGCAGCTTATCAGACTTTGGGGTCAGAAATAATCCGAGAAATACGGCTGCTCGATCGGGATGATATCCTCCAGAATCCGGATCGCCTCGTTGCTCGCCCTCAGCCGCTCCACGCGCTTCAAATACGTCGGGCGCTTGTATCCGTAGAACATCGCCGTCAGCGTCTGAATATCGCAGCGCACAAGCTCGCCCTGCGTGCCGCCGCGCTCGATGATCGTATTGCCCTCCTGATCCCATCTGAGCGAGAAATCGCCGCAGTTGCATTCCATGACAGGATCCTCAATCACAAAGTGCAGATCGTCGTGGATGGAGATGATATCGAACGGATACTTGCGCATGAACGCCTCAAAATCCACGATGCGCGCCATGACGTTAGGCTCGATCTCCTCCTGAATCTCGCTGTCCTCGAGCAGGAAGGCCATCGGCTCGTTGGTATAGTTGAGGCCGACTACCTTCTCGATCATCGTATAATGCGCGGAAATGTAGTTCCAAAGGCCGTGACGCGCCTCCTGGTTGATCGTCACCAGCTCCTTGATGCGGAAGACGTCATTGGCGATATAGTAAACCAGATAGCCCTTAGGCTCCTCTTCCTCGTCGTAATAGACGGCGACCAGCACGTCGTCCGCCTCCCAGCGCCAGTATTCCTCCCACTCCAGCTCATTGCGCTTGAGCGCGCCGTGGCGCATCTTGGTGAATGTATCGTGCACCGTACGCAGATCTTCGCTGTCGATATCCACGCGTTCCACCGTGCCGGAAACCTTGCGCCGCTTGGGCAGCTGCGTATCCTTGATGGTATAGGTCATCTTATCAGAGACGATCTCCCAGCCCTTCTTGCGGTAATACGGAATCATGTACGGGATGAGCATCGATACGCACTGGTGGTTCTCCCGCATGCTGGAGAGCGCTTCCTTGATCAGGCTGCTCATCAGCCCGCGGTTGGCGTATTCCGGATAGGTCGCCACACCCGTCACGCCGCCCATCTTGTACATCTGGCCGAAGATATTCACCTGCATGGGATAAATGCTGATCTGCGAGGCCAGCTTATCCTCGTCGAACCAGCCGAACGACTCCGTCTTCTTGAGCACGGGCTTCTTGCTGCGCTCCATCTCCTTCTGGTTCCAGCCCAGCGAAAGCAGCTCGCTGTCCGTCACCTGGAACGCATAGCGAAGCAGCGCATTGTACTGCGCCGTATCGTCGGTGGTCAGCCTGCGCATCTGCAGGCGCGCCTTCAGCCTCTGTCTCATACAATCCCCTTCTCTTAGATTTCCAAATTCCAATAGATATTTGTATTATAGCACAAAACCTGTGCGCATCTCAATAGCGCGCCACGGGAAAAGGCTCCCATGCAGGGAGCCAATGCTTTTCTTCGATTATGCCTGATGCACGAAGCTGTTTTCCAGCGTGATCACGCAGTAGTAATTCGGATACTGAGCGCGAATCTCCTGGCAGATGCGCTCGCGGATCTCCTTGCCCGGAATGCGGCAGTCATAGGGCACCACGCAGTCGAACACGATGTTCGTGTGCGTATTGCCCGGCACAATGCGCAGATCGTGGATTGTCATACTGTCGTGCATGCTGCGAACGATCTCCATGATCTTCGTGCGCATGAGCGCCACGCGCGGGTCGTCCGTCGTCACCGGATCATAGTGGATCACCAGATGCAGGTTCTGCTCGCGCAGGAAATCGCGCTCGATATTGTCTATCAGGTCATGGCTGTCCAGCGGATCGTCCTTGGCGTCCATCTCCAGATGCACGCTGGCGAACTGCCTGCCCGGGCCGTAATCGTGCACCATCAGATCGTGCGTGCCCAGCACGCCGGGATAGCTCTCCAGCTTCTTACGAATCGCCTCCACCTGTTCGCTTGTGGGCGCGGTGCCCAGCATAGGGTCGATCGTATCGCGCACCAAACCAAAGCCGCTGATGAGGATAAACAGCGCAACGATCGCGCCCATCCAGCCATCCAGCATGAGGCCCGTGAAATGACCGATCACCGTAGAGAAAAGCACCACGGAAGTGGAGATCACGTCATTGCGGCTGTCATCCGCCGTGGCAAGGAGCGTCTGGGAATCGATCTTCTTGCCGATTTTTCTATTGAACACGGACATCCAGAGCTTCACAGCGATCGAGCCCAGCAGAACAATCACCGCAGGCAGGCTCAGCGCCACTGCCGTCGGATGCAGGATCTTCTCGATGCTGCCCTGCATCAGCTCCACGCCGATGACCAGAATCATCACCGCAACCATCAGGCCGGAGAGATACTCGTAGCGGCCATGGCCATAGGGATGATCCGCGTCGGCGGGCTTGTCGGCCAGCTTAAAGCCCAGCAGGCTCACGATGTTGCTCGAAGCGTCCGAGAGGTTGTTGACCGCGTCCGCCGTGATCGCCACGGAGCCGCTGACCGTGCCGACGATCAGCTTGCCGGCAAACAGCAGCACGTTGGCAAGCACGCCCACAACGCTCGCCGCTTTACCATATTGCCCGCGCACCTTCTCGCTCTTTACATCGCCGCCGAAACGGCGCTCCATCCATGCTTCAATCATCTATCAATACACTTCTTTCCGTTTTTCCAAGATATGTCAGACGGGGCAAACTCCCCCGAAAGCACAAAAGGCGCCTGCGCTCTCGCACAGGCAGCCTTAGCTTATGATTCAATTCGACGCGTTGTTCCGAAATCCTTCTTATACCACGCTTTGGAGTCCCAGCGTTTTTTCGATCAGCAGCATCACGCCCAGCGTCGCAACCATCAGGATGGTCGCCAGCGCGGCGATTGTGGGATCGAAGTGATACTCGACGTAGCTCATGATCTCAATGGGCAGCATGTTCACGCCCGGGCCCGTGAGGAACGCGGAAAGCGACACGTTGTTGAACGAGTTGATGATCGACATGATGCACGCGGAAGCGATGCCGGACTTGATATTGGGGATCACGACGTTGAAGAACGTATAGATCCTCGTCGCGCCCAGCGAGCAGGCAGCTTCCTCGACGGCAAAATCGAAATTCGCCAGGCTCGAGGTCACCACGCGCATGACGTAGGGAATCGAGAGCAGCGTGTGGCCGATCAGCAGGCTGGGGATGACCTCCAGATCATACTGATTGACGACATAGCGCAGCATGATGAAGCCCAGAACGATCACCGGGATGAGCACCGGGGAAAGAAACAGCATCTTGATGGCTTCCTTGCCCCTGAAGCGGAAGCGATTGAGCGCATACGCCGCCGGCAGACCCAACAAAAGCGCAATCGCCGTCGCCGCAATGGCGATGATAATGCTCAGCTTCGCCGCCTCGATGAACGAGCTCATCGTCAGCACCTTGGCATACCATTCCAGGGTAAAGCCCTTGCCCGGGAATTTGAGCGCCTTCGTCTCGGAGAAGGACGCCGCCGCAATGACCAGCAGCGGGCCGATCAGAAAGACATAGACCAGCGCGGTGATCAGCATCAGCAACCAGTTTTTCTTCT
>CAZACE010000145.1:0-4984 GCA_964483255.1 uncultured Oscillospiraceae bacterium | reverse complement strand
GGGGTTCGGGGACAACGTCCCCAAACGTATTCCCATCGTTTTCATTCCCATACGAAAGAAGAGGAGAACGTCCTATGTTTGGCATCATCGTCAATCCTGTTTCCGGCGGCGGAAAGAATCAATCGGTTGTCAGCAGAATTGAGCAGATCCTGCGCGAGCGCGGCGAGGAATGCCGCCTGTTTCCGACTGAGTCAGAGGGCGACGGCGATCATCAGGCACGCCTGGCAATCGAAAGCGGCTGCGATTCGGTCATCTGCATTGGCGGCGATGGAACGCTTTCTGAGGTCGTCGACGCTATGGCGAACAGCGGAAAGACGTTCTATATCGTACCCAGCGGAACGGGCAATGATTTTGCGCGCGCTTTCGGCCTGCCCAAGGATCCGCTGGAAGCCTTTAAGGCGCAGCTGGATGGCGAGGAAGCGGCAATCGATTGCGGAAGCCTGAATGGACATGCGTTCATCAATATCTCCGGTTCCGGCTTTGACGTTGATGTGCTGCGCAAGACGGAGGAGCTCAAGGCCGTTTATCCCGGCGAGCAGGCGTATACCAAGGCCGTTCTGGCGGTGATCAGCAGCTATAAGGCTTTTGAAACGGAGATTTCTATCGATGGCGGCGCATTCAAGCCGTACAAGGCGACGATTGTCGAGGTTGCCAATGGTAAATACTTCGGCGGCGGCATGCTCGTTGCGCCGAAATCCAGCTTCCGTGACGGTATGTTCGATGTGATTGCGGTCGATCAGGTTCCCAGCACGATGATCCCGTTTCTGCTTCCGCTCTTTAAGCTCGGCCTGCATGTGTATTTGCCCATCGGCCATGTGATCCGCGCCAAGGAGCTTGTGATGCGTGCCCCAAACATGGTCATCAATATCGATGGCAACCTCAAGGAGATGAGCGAAGCGCATTATCGTGTGATGGAAGGCGCGCTGCGTGTCAGGCTTCCCAGAAAATGATGGAACAAGGCGGTCGGAATTCCGGCTGCCTTTTATCATAGATGTGAGAATGTGAAATTTTCGTAATAAATTTGGAAATAAGCGGGAAGAAAACGCGCCGTTCATTCGTCTAATAGGCAGAGAAACACAAAAGGAGTGTGACTGCAGATGAAAAAAACGATGACGATCCTCCTCGCGCTGGTCATGCTTTTTGCCATGACTGTCTGCGCTTTGGGCGATAGCCTGTTTGTGGATAACAGGGAAACGGATAAGGTCTATCCCGAGCGGCTGAACCTCAGGGCAGAGCCTTCCAAGGCAGGCGCGATTCTGGGCTTGTATTACAGCGGCGCGGAGGTCGAAAGTCTCGGCGCAGAGAATGAGGAATTCATCAAGGTACGCGTCGGCGGCATGACGGGCTATATGGCCGCGGAATATCTGATCACGGCGGAGGAAGCTGTGAAACGGTATGGAGAAGGGAGCGGCTTTGGCGATTGCCGCGAGGCGCAGGTGGATCTCACCGGCATGTGGATGACGGAGCTTCCGCTTTACAGCGATACGGATCTGACCGCTGAAACGTATGGCAGTATCGAAAATGGCATGAGCGTTTCGCTCGTCGGCGTGCTGGATGACTGGGCGTATGTTGCTGTGCAGTTGGATGGTCAGAGGCGGCTTGGCTATGTGCCGCTGGATTGCCTGACGGATGTTGGGGAGCGAAAGGTCAGTATCATTGCCGGCACGAAGGCAGACAGCCGAACGATTCTCTATGACGCGCCGAATAACAAAGCGCAGGAGATCATGTCGATCAAGAATGGAACGGCCTGCTTCAATCTCTTCGGCAGAAAAGAGGGAGAATGGCGCAGAGTTCGCGTGGGCGGCGTCAGCGGATGGATCAAATATACGCAGACTTCCAGTCTGTTTTCTGTGACAGACCAGCAGCCGCGCGCCGCTGTGCCGTATTATCCGCTGCTGATGCAGACCAAAGCCGATACGCTGCTGCTCAGTGCATTTGAAGATCTGGCAAAGCCATATATGACGCTGGGCAAGGATATGAAGGTAGAGCTGCTCGCCGAGTGCGGCGATTACGCATATGTGCGCACGCTGGAGGGCGGAGCCGGTGCGTATGACTGCGGCGACTTTGGCTATGTGAAGATCGGCAGTTTGTCGCTTGCGCAGGTGGGCGAGAGTATCGGCGTGGCGCAGGCGGATAACGATGATGTGCCGGTCGTACTGCTGAAAGCTTCGGATTCCGCATCCGAGGCATTGGGTGCGCTTTGCCCGGGCGCGCAGGTGCGCATCATTGAGTATACCCAGACGGATTACGTGCATGTATCGCTGGGCGAACTGCGCGGCTATGTCCCCAAAGATGAGATCCGCGTGCTCTCCCGTCTGTCTGACGAACCTTCCGAGCGAATTCCCCAGCGTGCGACGGTGCTCAGGGATACGCTGATGAAAAACAGCCCGTCTGAGAAGACAAAGGACGGGCAGATGATCTCCAAGGGTGAAAAGGTGTATATGCTGGGCAGCTTTGGAGAATGGGCCTTTGTGCGCCACAGCTCCAGTGCTCGCCTGAATCCCGAGGATGCAGTGGACGATCGCACAGGTTTCATGAAGATTGAAGACCTCAATGCGCCGGCGGGTACGACGCATCTGACGGCGTTTGTCAATACGGACAAGGTGAATCTGCGTTCCGACGCCAGCAGCACGACCGGCGGCATCATCGCCAAAGCTCGCACGGGCGAGCGCCTGCGCGTAGCGGAGTATGGCAAGGATTGGTGCGCTGTCGTGACGCCTAAGGGGACGCGCGGCTATATCATGACAAAATATCTGGATTTTGAGTAAATCTCAGCTGAATAATCACAAAGCAAGCGGCCTTCGGGCCGCTTTAGCTTTTCCTAACCAAAAATCGTCATGCTTTTGCGAATCTGGCGATTATGTTTGGGCGAATTGGCATAGAATAAAGGATGATCTGCGTTATGCAGGCAAAAATCCATCTGCAAAATTAACAAAACCGTGATTTAAGAATTCGTCTGTTTTTTAATCCGATGATCGCGTTGTGAATTTGCTGCTTGCGTAAATGGGTTTCCTGCGCTATAATCCCTCGCGTAGCTCGGCAGCACGGAGATTCGTTCGTGCGCAGGAAGGGAGTGTATGCTTCGTGAAACAGTTCAGCTATGTGCTCACCAAGCCGCATGCGCTGCATAGTCGGCCGGTCGGCAATCTGATGCGGGAGATTTCCCGCTTCTCCAGCAGCGTTCAGCTGACGCTTGGAGATCAGCTGATCGGGCTCAAGCAGACGCGCCTGCTGATGAGGGCAGGCAGCGGCAGCAAGGTGACGGTCACCGTCGACGGTAAGGATGAGGAAGCTGCTGTGGCGGCGATCCAGAATTACTTCGTCGCCAATATGTGATTACAAATGAAACAACAAAAGACTGCCGGATCGAATGGTACGATTCAGCAGTCTTATTTTTGCTTATATGCTTTTACGCGAGAAAGCAGCTTTTATACATCGCGAAGCGAAGAAGGGAGTTTGAGGGATGAAATCCCTCAAGCAGGTCTTAGGGCGGCAGCCCTAACGTTACCCCCAACGTCTTCCTCAACGTCCTTCTCAACGTCACTTCCGTTTCTTCTGCGCCGGAAGCCCGAAGGTCATGAATTCGCATTCCAGACGGCCGTTGTAGAATCGGCGCTTCTTGTCTGCGCGGCGGCCGAAGCTGCGCTCAAAGCCTGGGTGTGAGGTGATCGCCGAGAGCGTAAAGCACGGATGGCGGCGCAGCAGCAGACCCATCTCACGATAGAGCTCTTCGCATTCTTTGCGATCGCTCAATCGCTCGCCATAGGGCGGGTTGCACAGGAATGCGCCGCGCTCCGCCTCGATGCGGCACTCGCGCGCGTCGCATACGCTGAAGGATACGCGCCCGGCAAGGCCTGCCTGTTTCAGGTGCCTGTTTGCCAGTTCGACAGCTTCGGGATCGATATCCGAACCGGAGATTCCCTCGATGCGCTCCGGCTCAAAGGCGGCCTGTGCTTCCTCGCGGATCGCTTTGAATGCATCCAGCGGCATATCCCGCCAGGATTCCATGGCGAATTCGCGGGTGAGACCTGGCGCGCGGTTTGCCATGCGCATTGCAGCCTCGATCATCAGCGTGCCCGTTCCGCACATGGGATCATGCAGCGCCATGCCCGGCCGCCAAGGGGAGAGGGAAACCAGCGCGGCAGCCAGCGTTTCGCGCAGCGGCGCTTCGCCGTTCCAAGTGCGATAGCCGCGCCTGTTGAGCGCCACGCCGCTGGTGTCCAGCGTCAGCTGCGCAATATCGCCGTGCAGTGCGACGTCGATGGCGACGGTCTCGTCTGTCTCTTCCAGCCAGGTGAGGTGATATTTGCTCTTGAGCCGCTCCACGATCGCCTTTTTCGTGATCGCCTGGCAGTCGCGAACGCTCATGAGCTGGCTGCGCGCGCATTTGCCGCTCACCGGGAAACGGGTGTTCTTTCCAATGAAATCTTCCCAGGGCAGCGCCTTCACGCCCTCAAAGAGTTCCTCAAAGCTGCGCGCCTCAAACCTGCCCACGACAAGCAGCACGCGGTCCGCGCAGCGCAGCCAGAGATTGGCGCGCATGGCGTCTTCCATGGTCGCCGCAAAACGTGCGCCGCCGTTTTCCGCCTTTGCGGGTATATTCAGGCGTTCCAGTTCGCGGGCGACGACACCCTCCAGACCAAACGCCGCAGTAGCAATCCATTCATATTGTCTGTTCATTTGGTGATTCCTCCATTTGCATTCAGTATATCAGCAGAAAGAGGACCATGCAAGTGGGAGTTTTTTTATCAAAAACAGAGAAAATGAATGGAAGGTCTATTCAAAACGTGGAAAAATTGTTATACTATACCCTGTAACCGAATGGTAACATACGGCATGCTATATCTCCGTGGTATGGCATACCGCAATAGTATGAAGGAGTGAATTGAAATGGCTCTTGTTACTACTACCGAAATGTTCAAGAAGGCTTACAACGGCGGCTACGCTGTCGGCGCTTTCAACGTGAACAACATGGAGATCGTTC
>CAZACE010000144.1:0-4989 GCA_964483255.1 uncultured Oscillospiraceae bacterium | reverse complement strand
CATCGTCAACATCGGCAACTACGAAGGCGAGAATATGTACATCTGCCGCCTGGGCTATGTCTCTCCTGTCTGGAGCCGCGAAATCACCTTCAAGATCATGAAGATAGCCGCCGAGGAAAACTGGCCGCTGGTCGTACACGACTGCTCCAACCACACCAAGTTTGCCCGCGGCCTGAATCTGCGCGGCAAGGAAGGCGGCTGCTTCGGCTCAAGCGATTACGTCTGCGAATTCACGCGCATGCCGTTTGAGGCATTCCTGCCGATCCTGCGCGACGAGAGCTTTAAGTTCCTTGAAGAAGAGCCCCTGCCCTACGGCTACAACCCGGGCGACATCGTTTTGTAAGAAAGGGATACGTTAGGGCTGCCGCCCTAACGTATCCCTTTCGTATTCCTTTCGTATCCCCGTCGCTCCTCAGAATCCAACGCCGAAATCGACGGACGGCGTCACCAGATCCTGATAGCGCATCCAACCATGCTCCGGGCTGAGCGGAACTTCATCCAGCTCCTCAATGCACTTGAGTTCACCGGCAAGATAGCGCATGATCTCCTCCGCAACATCTGCCAGACGGCCAATCGCCGCGCCATAGCGCAGGCAGATAACCTCCCAGCCGAAGCGCTTCATATCCCGCTCCCACAGCGCCTGATGCGCCAGCCTGAGCTGATTGTACTTCTCCATCAGAAGCGGGATATCCTCCCGCGCCAGTTTTTCAAGCCATGCGCGGTCATCCGCCAGATACCTGTCTCTCAGGTCGCGCGCCATGCGTGCCTTCTCCTTCGCGATTTCAAAGAGCAGACAAGCATAGCGTCCCTCGGTTGTTTCCTTATATATACGAAGCGTCTGCAGGGCCTTTTTGTTTCGCGCGATCGCCGCATCCGGCGTATCGCCGTAAAGCGAGAGCAGCGGATAAAGCGGATCGCACCAGATCAGGCTCTTGCCCGTACGCGAGTCCGCCTTGCTGTGATAGAACTCGCCCATGGCGTCAAGCACGGCGCGCGGCATGCCCGTAAGCGTCTCGCCCGCAAGGATGATCTCTTCCCGCGCGCAGGCGTGTCCCTGCCAACAGGATTCCGAAAAGATCGGCAGGAGCGCCGACGCCAAAAAGAGATTGGTTTCCGCGCCGTCGTCGCCCCACATCGTGGCAAATACGGTATCCACGCCGTGCTTCGCGCAGGCGGCAAGCGCCGGGAACATCGTCGCTTCTGTCTTTTTCACCTGCGGCAGGAAGCCGCTCCATGTCCAGATGCCGCCGGCAAAAACCGTATTGCCGCCCATGCGCGCATGCTGCGTGAGCATCGTATCGTAGAATGCCTCGTCCTCGTGGTAATAATCCCAGTAGCACAGATCCACCTGGGGAATGCTGTCGATGACATGCTGAGGTACGACCGCTTCAAGGTCATAGTAATCGTTTTTCTTGCTGCCAAGGCGGAAGAACATGTCGCTCCACATGATCGGGCGGAATCCGTATTTCTCGCAGATCTCCACCACACGTTTGAGATGACGCAGCAGGAGTTCATGACGATCCGTCACGCCATATTTGAGCAGATACTGTCCAAGGCCCACGCCATGCGCCTCGTCCATGCCGATATGGATGCGGTTCGTCTTCATGCATGCGCGCATGGAACGCACCGTCGCCTCAATAAAGTCATATGTCTTTTCCTCATCGATCAGCAGGATATCCGGCTGATCGCGCAGCTTCGCGCTGTCCTGCCACTGCAGGAACTGCCGCATATGGCCCAGCGCCTGAATGCAGGGGACAAGCTCCACGCCCATGGACGCCGCATAAGCGTCCAGCTCGCTGAGATCCGCCTGGCTGTAGCGGCCACGAAGATAGCCCATATACGGATACTCCGGCACCTCATAGGTATCCTCGGTATAGAGCATAAGCATATTCATGCCCAGGCATGCCAGCCGGTCAATGAGGCGCTTGACCGCCTCGGTCTTCATCACCGCGCCGCGGGAAACATCCGCCATCACGCCGCAGGAGGCAAAATGGCGCTTCTGATTCACACAAAGCGCGTCCTTGTTCTCCTTCATGCAGCGGCTGAGCAGGAAAAAGCCGCGCGCGAGCGCATTCTCATCCTGCGCGGAAATCTTCGCCCGTCCATTTTGGAGCGTGACCTCAAGAACATCACCTTGTGTTGCTTCAATCTCATAACACAGATGGATTCCCGTTACTGCTTCGACTTTTCCTCTCACATACGCAATCTTCTTCCGGTCAAACATATCGCATTCCCCTTTGCATTCATAACCAAATTCCGATTTCCTTGCGCAATATGCCGCAAGGTTTTTCTTTTTGGAAGCATTCTTAAGGCTATAATGATGCAATTGCCCGCCCATGTCAATCTTTTTCAGATCGCTCAGTTTCTTTTTCTTTCCAAACACACTAATGCATTGAATTTTCACATCACTTTGTGTCATAGATTTGACATTAACGAAGAATCTATAATGTATTCAAAACTGCACGGAGGGAAACACTGTGTCAGAAAAACTTGTCATTACCCCCAAAGAAGATAAAGCCGTCACGATGACTATCCGCATCGACAGGGCGCTGCAGGAAGCATATAATGCACTCTCCGTCAAGACCAATCGGTCCCGCAACGAGCTAATCGGTCTTGCGCTGCAGTATGCTCTGGATCACATGGAAATCAAAGAACACGACTGAATCGTATTGTTAGGAGGATCCGCCCTATGCCCCTGAGTTCTACCGAAATCAGCAATATCGTCTACCGCCAGAGCGTGAAACGCAAGATTCCCACGATGAAAAAGGTCATCCTGATCATGCTCTATATCGCCGTGGCCATTTTCACGTTCCTTGGTACCATGTGGGGCACGCTGATGCTCATTCCTACCCTGGGTACGCTCTTTTTTGCCTGGTATTACAAGGGCGTCATCACCATCTACTACGATTACGACCTTGACGGCTATGATTTTCGCATCCGCCGCGTCTCCGGCACGCGCGCCAAGCCGGTCAATATCGCCTTCGCCTATGTGAATCTGGAAAAGCTGATCGTCATCGCCGATCAGTTCTCCCCGGAAATCGAGATCGGCGAAGCCGCCTTCAATGCCGCAGACAAGAATCACCGCGTCACCTATTACACCTCCGCCCAGGATCCGGACAAGCCCTCCTGCGTGCTCTATGCCCATGGCTCCGGCCCGGAGGATGGCTATATCGTGCGCATCTATCTGCAGGCGACCGGCCCGCTGCTGCATTGCCTCAGAAAGCTCTGCCCCGGCAAGGTGCATACCCATGCAGAGCTCGTCTGACCGCGAGCTGCGCAGGCAGCTGGAAGAGCCGCTCAATCAGCAATGCCGCGATTATCCCATTCCCGAGCGGGGCATGCTGGTTACCATGCTCGATACGCCCTATTATCCACCGCTGATGGCCGATACGCCGCACTATCACAACTGCATGGAGATCGGACTGTGCATCGCAGGCAGCGGCTTTGTCCGCCTGCACGAGAAGGTCTATCCCTTTTCCGCAGGCTCGATTGTCGTCGCGCCCAAGGGCGTCTATCACAACCAGGATTACGGCGACGAGCAGATGATCTACTGGCGTTATCTGGTAATCAACGACGACTATCTGCTGCGCCATCTGCCGCAGCGCTATCAGCAAACGATCGCATCGTTCTTTGATTCCATCCGGGATACCGGTCTGTTTCTGGAAAACAGCCGCATGAGCGGCGTGGATACCGTGATGCAGCTGATGTTCGATCTGCGGCGGCGCGGCGACAATGAATCCGCCGCGGAGATGGAACTGTGCGTGCTGCTGGCCCTGCAGCTTATCGCCCGCCATGCTGAGAGCACGCCGCTGACCACAACCGGCGAAATCGTCGACGCCCGGCAGCGTCAGCCCATCGAGGCCGCGCTGGCTTATGTCTATGAACATTATAAGGAAGATATCCAGATCAGCGCACTGGCAAGAAGCTGCTCGATGTCCGAAAGCTACTTCCGCAAGCAGTTTCTCAGGATCATGGGGCAGAGACCGCTGGAATATGTGAACGCCTACCGCGTTCACCGCTCCATGAACCTTCTGCGCACCACCGATGATTCCATCCAGAATATCGCCGTGCGCTCCGGCTTTTCCTCCATCGCGGCGTTCAACCGCAATTTCCGGCAGTACGCCGGCTCAAGCCCCAGCGAGTGGCGGCGCGCAAAAAGGCACAATTAAAGGCAGCCGAGGCTGCCTTTTCTTTTTTGCGGACATTCAGGCATTTGTTGATTATGCACGACGCATCTGTGATGAAGTTAACGAATCAAAGCGTTTTTCATAAAAAACAAACACTTATATAAACAAAAAGATCAAAAATGAGCGTTTTCGATTTGGAATGGATTGTTTTTGCGCACAAAGTGTCTTCAAGGCATGCTATAATGATACCAACAATTCGGCTTTAGAATTGGCCGAACTGAACAAACATCATGAGGAGGAAAACTACCATGAAGAAGCTTGTTTCCCTGCTCCTGGCCCTGACGATGATCGTCTCCTGCACCGCCGCTCTGGCTGCTGAGGATGGCAAGGTCACCATCTGGACCTGGGACCCGAACTTCAACATCGCTTCCATGAAGGTTGCGAAGGAAATGTATGCGGCCATCAACCCGGACGTCGAAGTCGTTATTGAGGAAGTTCTCTCTGAAGACATCGAGACCCGCGTCATCACCGCCGCTTCCGCCGGCGATCTGTCCAACCTGCCGGACATCATGCTCTGCCAGGACAACTCCTTCCAGAAGATGGTTATGAACTATCCGGAAGTTTACACCAACCTGACCGACAAGTATGACTACGAAGGCTTCCCGGCTGGCAAGCTGGCGTACTCCACCATCGACGGCCAGAACTACGGCATCCCGTTCGACGCGGGCACCGTCGTTGCTACCTATCGTACCGACCTGCTCGAGCAGGCTGGCTACACCATCGCTGACCTGACCGACATCGATTGGGATCGCTTCATCGAGATCGGTAAGGACGTCAAGGCCAAGACCGGTCTGCCGATGCT
>CAZACE010000143.1:0-5010 GCA_964483255.1 uncultured Oscillospiraceae bacterium | reverse complement strand
ATGTTTTGCTCCGCCCGTCAAGCACGCGCATCTTTTGCGCTCTTTTGCGCTCTTTTGCAAAAATGGCATAGGATTTCTCCCTGATCCGTGATACAATACTGAATATCTCAAGCAAAGAAGTCTTCGCCGTATGAAGCTCAATGACAAACGCACATTCCTGGCGGGCCGGGCGCTTCTGGCCATGGCAATGTATCAGCGGTCGCGCTCATGCCGGCTCTGACGCCCAAGCCGCTGCGCTCCAGCGCCAATGCGGTCATCAACCTGATGGGCGCGGTCGGCGGCGTATGCGCGCCGGAGATTTTTGACGTCGACGACTAAGCAAATGCTTCGCATATCGCAACCCTGCTCCCCTTTCAGGGGGCCATTGTACGCACAATACAAACCGGAGGTAAAACGATGATGATTCTGATCCTGCTCGCGATCCTTGCGATCGCCTATCTCTTCCTGATTGCCCCGCGCATGACAGGAAAACCCGATGTATCCGCGCTGATGGGCGTATACTATGCGCATCGCGGCCTGCACGACAACAAGGGCGCTGCGCCGGAGAACTCCATGGCCGCCATTCGCAATGCCGTGGAGCACGGCTACGGCATCGAGTTTGACGTACAGCTCACGCGCGACCGCATCCCTGTCGTCTTCCACGATGAGACGCTCACGCGCGTTTGCGGCGTGGAGGGCAACGTGCGCGATTACACCTATGAAGAGCTTCAGGCCTTCCCGCTGCTTGCTTCCCAGGAGCGTATTCCGCTGCTTGCCGACGTGCTGGAGGCCGTCGATGGCAAGGTGCCGCTGATCATCGAGATCAAGATTCATGAAAAGGCCGCCGAGGTCTGCGCGCGTGCTGACGAGCTGATCGCCGCCTACAAGGGGCCCTACTGCATCGAATCGTTCGATCCGCGCGCTGTCGCATGGTATAAGAAGAATCGTCCCGAGGTCATCCGCGGCCAGCTCTCCTCCGATTTCAACACGCCCAAGCATCGCGAGCTGTTCATGGAAAAGCTGGTGCATCATCTGCTGACGAATGTGATCGCCCGCCCGGATTTCATTGCCTACAATCACAACAACAAGGGCAACTTCTCCCGCGTGCTGTGCAGGAAGGTTTTCCGCGCGCTGAGCGTCGCCTGGACGATCAGGAGCCAGGAGCAGCTTGACGCTGCGAAGGGCGATTTCGATCTGTTCATCTTCGAGCAGTTTATTCCGAAGGCTTAAAAACGCCCCGAAGCAAGAACTCCCCCGGCGCATCACCGGAGGAGTTCATTTTTTTATTTATGGTAGAGATTATTCTTCTCATACGTCGGCTCGCAGGTCAGCTGCATATTCAGCCGCTTGAAAACGCCGTCGTCCACCGAGGAAAGAATGACCGAGCAATGCACGTCGCAGCCCTCAAGGGCGTCGATCTTCTCCATCGCCTTCATCGCGTTGGAATCGGACGCTGCGCTGATGGCCAGCGCAACGAGCATCTCGTCCGTATGCAGGCGCGGATTCTGGCTCTTCATGTAGTCCGTCTTGAGCCGCTGAATCGTCGCGATGACCTCCGGGGAGATCAGCTTGATCTCGTCGTCAATGTCCGCCAGCGTCTTGAGCGCATTGAGCATCGCCGCAGATACCGGACCAAACAGATCCGTCGTCTTGCCGGTGACAATCCTGCCGTCCGGCAGTTCAATCGCCGCCGCGGGCTTGCCGGTCTTGTCCGCAATCGCAAGCGCTGCAGGCACCACGCCGCGGTGCTCCGGTTCAAGTTTCAGCGTGCTCATCAGCAGCTCAATTTTGCCGACATCCTCGCCGGAAGAAAGTCCCTGCCTCACCTGGCAGGCCGCCTTAAAGTAGCGGCGCAGAATCTCCTGACGGGAGGCTTCGCGGCAGACTTCATCGTCCACGATGGAATTACCCACCATGTTCACGCCCATGTCCGTCGGGCTCTTGTAGGGGCATTCGCCATAGATGCGCTCAAAAATCGTGCGCAGCACCGGAAATATCTCCACATCGCGGTTGTAGTTGACCGTCGTTTCGCCGTAAGCTTCCAGATGGAACGGGTCAATCATGTTCACATCGTTCAGATCCGCCGTCGCCGCCTCGTAGGCGAGGTTCACCGGATGCTTGAGCGGCAGATTCCAGATCGGGAAGGTTTCAAACTTCGCATAGCCCGCCTTCACGCCGCGCATATGCTCATGATAGAGCTGAGAGAGGCAAACCGCCATCTTGCCGCTGCCCGGGCCGGGCGCGGTGACAACGATCAGCGAACGGGAGGTCTCCACATAATCGTTTCGGCCAAAGCCTTCTTCGCTGACAACCAGCTTGATATCGGACGGATAATTGGGAATATAGTAATGCCTGTAGACCTTCATGCCCAGGGCCGTCATGCGCTTTTCAAACGTGACGGCGGAGGGCTGCTCGGCATACTGCGTGAGCACGATGGAGCCGACATACAGCCCGAAGCTGCGGAAGATGTCAATCAGGCGCATGACGTCGGTATCGTATGTAATGCCCAGATCGCCGCGGCGCTTGTTCTTCTCGATATCGCCCGCACTGATGGCGATGACGACCTCCGCCTGCTCCCTGAGCTCCAGGAGCATCTTGATCTTGTTGTCCGGCTCGAATCCGGGCAGCACGCGCGAGGCGTGATAATCATCAAAGAGCTTGCCGCCGAATTCCAGATACAGCTTGCCGCCAAACTGGTCAATTCGCTCGCGGATGCGTTCAGACTGCAGGCGAATATACTTCGCACTGTCAAAGCCGATTCTCTTCATATGCCTTCTCCCATCTTACCGTCGACATCAAATGTTTAAAAACACTGATCCAGTATAGCAAAATCTGCGCTTCTTTTCAAGATGTACGCCCTATTTTAGCCACGCGACACGCCCTGTATGCGCCCCGCGTTCACGCCGCCGAACACACGCAAACAGGATGCGCAGCCGTCAAAGGCGAAATCCGCCACACGCGTGGTGGTCGGCATTTTCACAAACGAAAGCCGCGCGCAGCCGAAGAATGCCATGCGTCCCACGCTGCCCGTTCCCCAGGGCAGCGTCACCTGCGTCAGGCTTTCGCAGCCGGCAAATGCGCTGTCGCCTACGGTTTCAAGCCCACGCTCAAAGGCCACGCTCGTCAGGCTTCGGCAGCCGAAGAATGCGCTCTCGCCGATCTCGCGGACGTTCATGCCGATGGAAAGCTGAAAGAGCGTGCCGCACGCGAAGAACGCTTTGGGCGCAATCGCCGTGATCTTTCTGCCGCAGATTTCCGCCGGAATCTCAATGCGCTCCGGCGCAGCCTGTCTGGGTCCCGAGACTCGCAGCGAGCCGTCCTCCTGCTCCTCAAAGATCAGGATCTCGTCCTCTTTCCAGCTCTGAGAATCATAGCTGACGCCGTTGAGCTGGGCATATTTCTGCACGGGCGCGCCCTCCGCGCCATACAGGCACAGCTGCTTGCCGCAGCCAAAGAACACGCCGCCGCCCAGGCTCGTCAAGCTCGAGGGCACATCCACGCGCGCAAGGCTCGTGCACTTAGAGAAGCATGACGGCCCCAGCGCCTGCACGCCCGGCTCGATGCGCACGCGCGCAAGCGACGAACAATTGGCAAACGCCAGCGTGCCTACGCGCTCCACAGAGCCCGGAATCACCAACTGCATGAGCCTTGCACAGCCGGAGAATGCCTTCTCGCCGATCTGCTTAAGACTTTGCGGCAGCACCACGCGCGCAAGCGCCGCGCAGCCCTCAAACGCCTTAGGCGCGATCGCCGTCACGGGACATGCGCCCGCTTCAAACTGAATATCCAGATCGTCCGTCTGAGGATCAATGCAGCGCACAAGCGTCAGCGTGCCGTCGCCGTTATCCGCAAAATCGAGCACATGCCTGCCCACAGTCGCAAAGCCCGCCGGCGCGCGATGCGCCCCACGCGCCGCCTGCTGCGGCGCAGGCTGCGCATTTTGCTGGGCCGCCGCACCGTATTTTAACTGATGGAGCATCTCCTCCGAAATCGGCGTAAACGGCGTGGTATCGTCGTGCCAGGGGCGCGGCGAAACAGCGGGCACCGGACCATCGATGGTGGCGCTGAATCCATCCTGCGCTACCGTCTTTCCTCTGCCCGTGTCCGCTTCCTGTTCGCGTCTGAATCTCCTGGTCAGCATGCTTGATCCTCTTCCTTCGAATTTTGTCACATTTGGGTTTATTATAGCATCCGGCGCGGTTCAAATCAACGCCGAAGGGGCATTTCGCTGTTTTTCGTTTTTTCTCAGCCGATCCCCTTGACAAAGATCGGCAGTACAGCATATGATTATGATATCAAATTGATATCATATCTTTGAAAGGAGTCTACCATATGGAAAACAATCGCATTGTCCCCGCCGTCCCTCATGAGAAGGCCGCGCCGCACAAAAACGGCTTCTTCATGCTGCTGGTGAATCTCATCGGCATGATCGCTGCCATCTGCTGTTTCGTCTTCGGCTGTATCCGTCTGGAGAATGGCTTTTATCTCTACGGCGGCATTCTGCTGGCCGTCGGCATTCTGGGCGTGATCGTATTCCCGATCATGTTTGCAGGCTTCAAAGTGCTCGCACCGAATCAGGCCTACGTCTTCACGCTCTTTGGCAAATACTACGGCACGATCAAGACGCCGGGCTTTTATCACGTGAATCCCTTCGTAACCGCCAATGCGCCTGCCGTAATCACGATGGTCAGCGGTCAGAGCGCAAAACCCGCCGCCTCCGCGCAAAGCGGTGCGCAGCTTCCGATCAGCACGAACAAAAAGATTTCCCTCAAGACCCGCACGCTGGACAACCGCACCCAGAAGGTCAACGACGCCATGGGCAATCCGATCATCATCGGTTCCGTGGTCATCTGGCGCGTGAGCGATCCGACCGCCGCCGTCTTCGCCGTGGAAAATTTTGAGGAATACCTCTCCATCCAGTGCGATTCCACGATCCGCAATATCGCCAGGCTTTACCCCTACGACACGATGGAAGACGATGCGGACGAGAAGACGCTGCGCGGCTCGAGCAGCGAGGTCAGCGAAATCATG
>CAZACE010000142.1:0-5015 GCA_964483255.1 uncultured Oscillospiraceae bacterium | reverse complement strand
AAAACAGGGCGAGGCGGCACGATTACTCGCGCCGCCTCGTATAAAGAGGGGATGGGGGTGGTGATGTGATTACGGGGCAGTCGTGGAAACCGTATAGCCAGCCGCCGTCAGCGCGCTCACGCCAGTGGCGATCTTCGCCTGATGGTTATCAGCCGTGGACACGGAACCGCCGTCGCCTGCGTGGATCGTGGAACCCAGGAAGTGCAGACAGAACTGACCGTCGAAGTTGTTGCCGGAAACCGTATCCGAACCGTGCGGAATCGCATAGATAGATCCGACGAACTGCAGACCATTGCCGTTGGTCATGACCACAGCGCGGCGCTGCCACTTATTGAGCGTTTCCAGCTGAGAGGCCGTCGAAACGCCGTACAGGCTGCAGAGCACCTCGGTATCCTCCGCCGTCAGCGGCTCCACGTCAGCGTGGTTGCCGTAGGACTGAATCTTGATATTCAGCGAACGGCCGGTGGAGATATCCATGATCTTGTACGTACCCGTACCGGAGATAATTGTGCTCTTGTAGGTAGACCAGTCGATATTATAGATCACCTTGGTCTTGTCGGCGCCAGTGGTCGTGCTGGAAGTGCCTACCTTCTTGTTGTACTCTTCCATGAGCTTGGCAAGCGTCTTCGGGCCTGCCACACCGTCCGCAGAGATATCGTTGGCACGCTGGAACTGGCGGACAGCTTCCTTCGTCAGGGAGCCATATTTGCCGCTCTTCTCGCCATCGTAATAGCCGAGCTCGTCGAGCGCCTGCTGGATCCACAGAACCATAGTGCCCTCGTCGCCCTCGCGATAGGTGCCGCCGGCATAGCTGTCGCTGCCCACGTAGCTCTCGATTTCAGATTCGCTCATCTCGACCGCGTAGGTATTCTTGACCCAATAGCCGGACTGCAGCTTATACCAGTTGCCAACCTTGTTGACGTAGTAGAAGACGTCGCCCTTATTGGCGGTAGCAACCTTATCGGAATCGGAATCGTCCTCCTCACGGATGCTGACATTGTTGCCGGTGATACGGATCATGCCCAGAATCTCGGCATTGGAGGCGTCCAGATCAAGGTTGCCGCCGTTGGCGATAAAGGTCTCCTTGGTGATGCTGTCGAGCACCTTCGCACGGACATAGCCGGTGTACACGCCGCTGCTGTTCTTGACCGTGATGTAATACCAAGTCGTGCCGCCGACGATGTACTTGCGGGTCGCCTGAACGACCTTGCCCTTGTTCATCGTGGTCTTCGCCGCAGAGGACAGGGAGTAGGTGGTGCGCAGGCGCACGCCATCCTGATTGATCATGAAGTAAGAATTCGCGTCGGCCACAGAAGAGCTGGAAATGCTGCTGCCTGTGGAGGAAGACGTCTCGCGGCCGGTCAAGCTGCGCAGCAGGTTCATGGTCTTCGTGCCCGCGACGCCGTCCACGGTCAGATCCTGATCATCCTGGAACTTGCGCACGGCGCTCTTGGTCAGGCTGCCGAAGCTGCCGGTCAGATCGCCGTAGTAGTAGCCCAGTTCCTTGAGCATGGTCTGCAGCTCAAGAACGGAAGAATTCTCGTCGCCCTCGCGCAGAGAAGTGCTGGAAGAGGAAGAGCTGGTGCTGCTGCCCAGCGCATTGGCGATTGCATTGAGCGTAGCGGTGCCGGCAATGCCGTCCTGGGTGATGCCCTTGGCCTTCTGGAACTTCTTGACCGCAGCCTGGGTCAGGGAGCCGTAGTGACCGGAAATATCGCCATAGTAGTAGCCCAGAGCCGTCAGATCCTGCTGCAGAGCAGTAACCTTGCTGCCCGTGGAGCCAACCTTCAGGCCGGTGGTGCTGCTGGTGGCAGAGCCGCCCGCAGCGTCGATCGCCTTGGAGATCGCCTGCAGCGTGCTGTAGCCCGCAACACCGTCGGCAGTCAGGCCCTTATCCTTCTGGAATTCCTTAACGGCAGCTTCGGTCTTCTCGCCGAATTTGCCGGTGATGTCTGCGTAATAGTAACCGAGCTGCTTGAGATCGGTCTGCAGCTGGGAAACCGCCGCGCTCTGGCTGTTCAGGCGCAGGGTCGTGCTGCTGTCATAAGTAGAGCTGGAAGAACCGCCCGCCCTGCTGATCGCAGAAGCGATTGCATTCAGGGTCTTGGTGCCGGCGACGCCGTCGGCGGTCAGGTTGTTCTTCTCCTGGAAATTCTTGACAGCCGCCTCGGTCTTGGAGCCGAAGCTGCCGGTGATGTCGGCCCAGTAATAGCCCAGCGTGGTCAGATCCTGCTGCAGATCGCGAACCTTCGTGCCGGTGGAGCCGAGCCTGAGGCCGGAACTGGAAGACGTGCTCGTGGAGGAGCTGCTCCTGCTGTTGTAAACAGATTCCAGCTTGGCGATCGTCTGCGAGCCGGCCACGCCGTCCACCGTCAGATCAAATTCCTTCTGGAACTGCTTGATGGCCGCCTTGGTCTTGTCGCCCACGTTTCCGGTGATGTCGCCGTCATAATACTTGAGCTCCTTGAGCATGGTCTGCACGCTCTTGATGGTCTGCGTATCGCTGCTGGAAGACGTGCTGGAAGACGTACTGGAAGAAGCCGCATTGCGCTCAGAGGCGGTAAATGTACCCACCTTCTTGCTGGGCAGACTGCCATTGCTGACGGAGAAATAGCTCTTCGCCTGCTCAGCGCTGAGAATCTTCACGTAGGTTTCGCTGCCGTCCTGCTTGCGCACCCAGCCGCTGCTGATATTGCCATCGCTGTTGCGATAGTTCACCTTCAGATAGGTGACGCTGCTGCTCGTCTTGGATTCGGTGATATAGACACACGCATCCTTGACGATGTTGTCGATGATCGTGCCGCTGGCCGATGCACTCGCGCGCACACGAATCCTGTCCTGCGTCTGGCCGTAAACCTTGCTGTAGCTGGCGGCGAGAGCCGGAGCCGCAAGTGCCACGATCAGCACGCACAGAATCGCCATCATCGCAAAGCGCTTGGAGATCCTGTTTTTCATAGTTGCTATCCCCTCTTTCGTGTCCGCTTCTTGGCGGACGACTTGATAGACAGACGCATATATTCGCCCATCCATATCATCATGGAACAATTTTATTACAAATATGTTAATTTGTCAACGCCAAATGTGCATTATCTTTATGATTTCGTCATTCTTTTTTGATTTTTATTCATAGCTTTCGGTGCTTTCCGCCAGTTTCAGCCGTTTTCTGGGCACAAAACCGGAGAAAACCGTGTCGCCATCGCGCGAATCGACCGTAATCTGACCACCCATTTGCCCGATGGTCTGGCTGACAATGTACAGTCCCATACCCTGCCCCGTCGCTTTCGTGGTAAATCCGGGTTCGAAGATGTGCGCCCGCGCCTTTTCGCTGATCGCCGGGCCGTTATTTCGCACCGAGAAAAACCAGCTGCGCAGATCCTCGCCCAGCACCAGTTCTACCGTAGGGCATTCGCCCTCGGGATGTTCAGCCGAGCAGGCTGCATCCAGCGCGTTGTCAATCAGATTGGCCAGCACGCGGCAGATTTCCCAGGCAGGCATCAGTTCGTCGTCCCATTTGGCCGCGATGGAGAGTTTGAGTTCCGCGCCGCGCTCTCTGGCCTCGACCACCTTGGCCTGAATCAGTGCATTGACAGCCGGGCAGGCCGTGCGCAGCATGCGGCTCACGCGCTGCATATCGCCGTAAATCTTGTCCATGTATTCCATGGCTTCACCGGGCTCGTTCATTTCAATGAGGCTATAGACCACCTGCAGATGATTCATGAAATCATGCCGCTGAGCGCGCATTTCCCGGTTGAGATCCTCCAACTGGCCGTAAGCCTCCTCCAGTTCGCGGGTCTTCTGCACCAGATTGAGGCTGGTCAGCGCCGCACTGATATCGCTCACGGCGCCCCAGCCCACGATGGTCACGCACAGGAGTGTCGTCAGCTTTGCCACGCCGGCCTCCACGCCGCCCACCAGCATTCTGTTGACCAGCACAATCATGGTCAGGCCCGCAATGATCTCCAGAATATTGAATGCGATGGAGATCATTGCCGCCTTTTTCACCTTGACATGCCCCGGCACGTCGCCCTTGATGATTGTTGGTTTGAGTTTCATACGCCCTATTATTCGCCGCCTTCTGCTGATACCGGCCATGCCGAAGAGGAAAAGAAAGAATAAAGAATGAATCAGGAAAGGAAAAAATCCCATGCGAAGCCCCTGAGAAGCGCCGCACGGGATGTCAGTTGCGATTACTCGTGAAGGGAAGCCGGATAAACGCCGGTGTCATGCAGCGCCTTCAGGGAAGCCTGCACGTTCGGCTTGTCCTCCTTGTAGGTGACGCCGAACCACTGCGCGTCCGTGGTGAGGACGGAGACCTTCAACTCGCCGGCCTTCATGAGGTCGTCGACCATACGCGGCAGCAGCGCTTCCGCCTTGATGGCGTCCGGAGCCAGACCCTTGAGGAAATCGTGGAAGTAAGCCTCAAGCTTGGTGAAGAACCACGGGGTGAAGCCCCAGAAGTTCATGCTGGACGGAGCTTCCGGATTGAGCAGCTTGCCCGGCTCGCCGTCGTCGATATCGCGGATCTCGCCATTCTCGCACAGCTTGATCTTGAGGGTCTCGACAACCTCGGTCAGGTAGCCGTTCTCGTCGGACTGGCAGACGCCGCGGGAGACGGTGCCGTTCTTGGAGACGGTGTTCTTGAGCATGTAGCCTACCATGCAGGCCTCACCCTCAGCCTTCATGGTCTGCAGCTTCTCGTAAGCAGCCTGGAAAGCGGAGACGCCATAGTAATCGTCAGCATTGAGCACGCAGAACGGCTGATTGATAACATCCTTGGCCACGAGCACGGCGTGCACGGTGCCAAACGGCTTCACACGCTCGGCCGGAATCTGGTAGAAAGACGGAAGGCTGGAAAAATCCTGGAAGGCATAATCAACCTTCACCTTCTTGGCGATGCGGTCGCCGCAGATACCGGCGATCAGTTCCTGCATGCCCGGCTTGATGACGAACACAACGTGATCGAAACCAGCGCGGATGGCGTCATAGATGGAATACTCCATCAGAATCCCGCCATT
>CAZACE010000141.1:0-5017 GCA_964483255.1 uncultured Oscillospiraceae bacterium | reverse complement strand
GCATAGCACTTGCCCAGTTTCATCGGGCCGCACCGGATCACATCCGGCAGATTCTTCGGATCAAATTTGGCAAACATCATTTTTCCGGCTCTTGCGTCATCGGGAATGCACAGAGCAGGATAAAACAGCACCAGCTTCTTCACCTGCTGCTTGAGTTCAGCGGCGACAAGTGCGGATACGAAGCCACCCTGACTGCAGCCCATCAGCGTAACGTTCTCTGCATTCGTATAAGGCAGACCCCTGGTATAATCGATGACAGCTTTCAGATCCCTGCCTTCCGTAAGAACGGACATATCCGTTGTTCTGCCGTCGCTTTTTCCCAGCATCACGCAGCCGCCGCTGAAATCAAAGCAGTAGGCAGCATAGCCTAAGCCAGCAAACAGTTTGGCGTAATGCTGAACCGTCTTTTGATTGGCCATGAAGCCATGGCAGACGATGGCAATGGGCAGATTGTCGCCTTCAGGACGGTACTCTGTTCCGCGCAGCGTCAGTCCATCCCGCTGACATGAAAACAGAGATTTTTGCAATTTTTTCCTCTGGCTGATAACCATCGCTTGATTGCTCCTTTAACCGCGAAAAGCAGATATTTTTTATTCTTCCATGATCCTGCCGAATGAGCGTTATCATCTCGTCGGCTTCGTAATGACAATGGCGCTTGAATCCTGCAGCAGCTGAAGCATCAGTTCCGATATTTCGCGGGGTGTTTTCTTGATATCGCCCAGCAGCCATTCGCGAAGCAGGAAATAGATGCCGCCGATTGTATAGGCCGACAGCAGCCTGGCGCTTTGCGGATCGATCTCAGTTGTTTTCAATGGCGTCTTAATCCGATAGATTACGTCGCAATACTCATTGATCATCTGCGTCAGGCTTTCATCAGAGCGATTGTTCAGCAGGATTTTTAGTGTATCTGCGTTTTGATCGATATGGTTCAGCACTACATCCGTATAATGCGCAATATCCTGCACAGATGCGATCTCCCAGGTGTCAAAACGTAATCCGTCAAACAAATCATGCCCAATATTCAGAAGGACATCTCTGGGTAGTTCATAATGACGGTAGAACGTCGCCCGATTGATTCCTGACTCTTTGCAAAGTTCAGACACACCTATTTTTTCAATAGGCTTGTCCTGCATCAGGCGAAGCAAGCCTTCCTTCAGCAATCGCTTTGTCAACGCTACTCTCTGATCGTCCTTCATGGTTAAACCCTCCGAAAACTCCTTCATCTGTGCGACAAATATGCGGAGTGTGTTGCACAACGATCATAACTCGAGAATCTGATTGTTGTGTGTGCGACATTTGTTGCCATATAATACCATTGTCGCAAGTATTTTGTCAACTGAAGTGGTCAGCAAACGTAATCGAGGAGGTTTTTTATGAAAGCACTGAAGGACTATCTCAGTCCCATCGTCTTTGCCGTCTTTGAACTGGTGGTTGGTATTCTTCTGATGATCAATCCTGTCAATTTCACCGTTGGGATTATCACGGCAGCAGGCATAGTGATCATTCTGTATGGCATCATCAATATCATCAGGTATTTCCGCCTGGATGCAAATACTGCTTCAAACAGCCAGGCGCTGGCGCAGGGCCTTTGCATGCTGATGCTTGGCGCTTTTTGTGCGATGAAGAGCGAGTGGTTTATCGCCACTTTCCCGGTGCTCACCATGATCTATGGCGTGATCACGCTTTTTGCCGGCGTGAGCAAGATTCAGCTGACAGTCGACCTGATCCGTCAGAAGAACAAGAAATGGTTCTGGGGCGCTGTCAGCGCGGCGGTATCCATTGTCTGTGCCATCATCATTTTGAACAGCCCCTTCACCACAACTTCCGTGCTGTGGATGTTCACCGGTATTTCCCTGGTCGTGGAGGCTGTGTTTGACTTCATTACCGTGATCATGCGCGGGAAGGGCAAAGCAGAATAAGCATAGAAACGTGAATTGCAGTCGGTGCGCTCTGACCTGTATCTGCACGAACCATACCGCAGATCAGAGCAATCACAGATCCCTTTTCTTCGGATTCTTTCAAAGGGAAGAACCGAGCGTTCTTTTTCTTGGAAAGCATAGAGTTTGAGACGAAATAATCGCATAGCAGTTATGCCGAGGCGAAGAGCGCGTGTTCTTCGTCTTTTTCTATTCTTAAAGAAAATAACCTCAATTTGACAAACCCGGAATCATTTCAGATACTTTTTGTCTGTTCTTTACCTGAGCGTGCATTTAAAGATTACATGCTGCAGGTACAATGCAATTGTCTCCGATAAGGAGAATCGAACATGAGAATAACGGACAGGAGTGAAAAGAACATGAAGAAAATGAACCGAATGCTGTTTCTGATGCTTGCCCTTGCGCTGATGTGCATGACCGTGACCGCGCTGGCGGATTTTGATGCAAACAAGCCGATCAACGTGATCTCCCGTGAGGAGGGCAGCGGCACGCGCAGCGCGTTTGTCGAGCTGACCGGCGTGGAGCAGAAGGTGAATGGCAAAAAGTTTGATATGACGACCGAGGACGCACAGATCACCAACAATACCGCAGTCATGCTCACGACCGTTGCAGGCGATTCCTATGCGATCGGCTATGTATCTCTGGGCTCCATGAATGAGAGCGTGAAGGCTGTCAGCGTGGAGAGTGTTCAGGCGACTGCCGAGAACGTTGCAAACGGCAGCTATGCCATCGCCCGCCCGTTCAATATCGCGTATCGCGAGGACGCCATCAGCGATCTGGGCATGGACTTCATCGCCTACATCATGAGCGCCGAGGGACAGTCGATTGTGGCGGACAACGGATATGTTGCCGCCGATGGCGCGAATGCTTATGCGGGCAGCAAGCCGCAGGGCAAGCTGGTGATCGCCGGTTCTTCCTCCGTCTCTCCGGTGATGGAAAAGCTGGCCGAAGCATATCAGACGCTGAATGCCAACGCTGTAATCGAAATTCAGACGAGCGACTCCACGACGGGCATGACCGCCGCGATGGACGGAAGCTGTGAGATCGGCATGGCCAGCCGCGCGCTCAAGGAAGCTGAGGCAGCGGAGCTGACAGGCGTGACGATTGCCATGGACGGCATCGCCGTGATCGTCAATCATGAGAATCCGGCAAACGATCTGAGCGTGGAACAGATCGGCGCGATCTACACCGGCGACGTGATGAGCTGGGACGAAATCTGAACGCGTGAATAACTGAAGCACAACAAAACCCTTCCGAGGCAACCTGCGCATCGGAAGGGTACAGTCTTTGAAAGGAAAAACGCATGAAACAGGCAAAGGAAACATGCATGGAGATTGTCTTCATGCTCGCGGCGTGTATGTCGATTGCAAGCGTGGCGCTGATCTGCATATTCCTGTTTGCAAACGGACTGCCTGCGATTGAGAAAATCGGCTTTGGCGATTTTCTGCTGGGAAAGACATGGAAACCCGGCGCAGACGTCTACGGCATCTTCCCGATGATCATCGGCAGCGTCTATGTAACGGGTCTGGCCCTTGCCATGGGCGTGCCGGTTGCCATCCTGACGGCGGTGTATCTGGCCTTCTTCTGCCCGCAGAAAGTATATCGAGCCGTGAAGCCTGCTATTGAGCTGATGGCGGGCATTCCGTCGGTTGTGTACGGATTCTTCGGCATCGCCGTGCTGGTGCCGCTTGTGCGCAGCATCAGCGAGCCGCTGAACGGTCGGGGGAATTCCATCTTTACAGCGGCGCTGCTTCTGGCCATCATGATCCTGCCGACGATCATCGGTGTAATCGAGCCTGCGCTGCGCGCCGTGCCCCGCAGCTATTATGAGGGCGCGCTGGCGCTCGGTGCGACGCATGAGCGCAGCGTGTTCTTTGCTGTGATGCCCGCTGCAAAAAGCGGCATTCTGGCCGGCATTGTGCTGGGTCTTGGCCGCGCGATGGGTGAAACGATGGCAGTGATCATGGTCGCTGGCAATCAGGCACGCATGCCGAAAGGAATCTTTCAGGGCATCCGAACCCTCACAGGCAACATCGTCATCGAGATGGGCTATGCCACAGGGCTGCACAGAGAAGCGCTGATCGCCACAGGCGTTGTGCTCTTTGTGTTCATTCTGATCATCAACATGGCGCTGACGCTGATTCAAAGGGGTGAACGCGCATGAATACACATGTTTATCTGAACGGCGGAGGAACAAAAAGCAAGCTGCGCCGCCTCGGCAGGCAGCTTTCCTCTTTTCTTCGCAGGCATCATGTCGGCAGCCGGTTTCTGAATATCGCGGTGCATGCGGCGGCGGCCATCACGGTACTGGTGCTTGGCTTTCTGGTGGCGTATATCGTTATTCGCGGCGTGCCCAATCTGAAACCGTCTCTTTTCGCCTTGCAGTATACCTCTGAGAATCAGTCGATGCTCCCGGCGATCATCAATACCTGCACGATGACCGTTGTCTCGCTTCTGCTCGCCGTTCCTTTCGGCGTCGGCGCTGCGATCTATCTGACGGAATACGCCAAACGCGGCAGCAGGCTGACCAGGCTCGTGCTGATGACGACGCAGACGCTTTCCGGTATTCCCTCCATTGTGTACGGTCTGTTCGGCATGCTGATGTTTAACAGTGCCCTGCATCTGGGCTATTCGATGCTCTCCGGCGCGCTGACGCTGGCGATCATGATTCTGCCGCTGATCATGCGCACCACGCAGGAAGCGCTGAGCAGCGTGCCGGACATGTACCGCGAGGGCAGCTTCGGCCTCGGCGCGGGAAAGCTGCGCACGGTGTTTTCGGTCGTTCTGCCCTCGGCAATGCCGGGCATTCTCTCCGGCGTGATTCTGGCCATTGGGCGTATCGTCGGCGAGACGGCGGCGCTGATGTACACCAGCGGTACGGTGGCCAAGATCGCCGGACTTATGGATTCCGGCACAACGCTGGCGCTGCACATGTACAAGCAGGCCAGCGAAGGATTGTATCTGGATGAAGCCTATGCGACCAGCGTCGTTCTTCTGGCGCTGGTGCTGCTCATCAATTTTCTAAGCAGCATGGCGGCAAAGCGCCTGGTGAAAGGCAGAGGATAAAGCAATGAATTCAA
>CAZACE010000140.1:0-5056 GCA_964483255.1 uncultured Oscillospiraceae bacterium | reverse complement strand
TGGCAGCCCAGGACGGCCTACCAGACCGCTGTGCCCTCGGGCAGAAAGCAGAGCTTTGCCTCCTGGAGTCAGGGCAGCGGCGCGGGTATGGGTCAAAGCGCACGTGTGGGCAACGTGAACGTATCCGGCGTGCAGCGGGGTATGGGTGCTCCGGCGCAGCCGAAGGTTGTTGCATCCAGTGCGCATGATATGGCGAAACCGTCAATCTTTGCCGCCGGCGATCACGTCATGCACAGGAAATTTGGCCGCGGCGCGGTGATCCGGGTCACGGGCAGCGGCTCGGACGCGAGAATCATGATCAGATTCGACGACACGCGCGTGGGCGTGAAGGAATTTGCGCTCTCCATCGCGCCGATTGTCAAGATGGAGGGATAAATCCATGGATGTCATCCAGCGCATGCAGGCGCTGATTGATAGGCTTAACGCCGCTTCGAAAGCATATTACGACGGCAACGATGCATTCATGTCCGATGACGAATGGGACGCGATGTATGCCGAGTTGAAAAAGCTGGAAGCGGAGACAGGCGAACGCATGCCGGATTCCCCGACCCGCCGCGTGGGCGGCGAGGTGCTTGAGGGCTTTGTGCCGCATCGTCACATCGCGCGGCTTTGGAGCATGGATAAGGCACAGAGCGAGGAGGAGATCATCTCCTGGGCGCAGCGCTGCGCGAAGCTCACGGATGAAGCGGGCGGCCTGCCGGAAAACGCTTACTGCGTCGAATATAAGCTCGACGGTCTCACGCTTAACCTCACCTACGATGGCGGCCGGCTTGTGCAGGCGGCCACGCGTGGCAACGGTGAAGTCGGCGAAGCGATCCTTCCGCAGGCGATGACCATCCGCTGCATCCCCATGACGATCCCCTTCAAGGGACGCATGGAGGTGCAGGGCGAGTGCATCATGCGCCTGTCGGCCCTTGCAAAATACAACGAGACGGCTGCAGAGCCGCTTAAAAATGCCAGAAACGCCGCCGCAGGCGCGCTGCGCAATCTCGATCCGAAGGTGACAGCCAGCCGCAATCTGGATGCGCTGTTCTATCAGATCGGCTATATCGAGGGCAAAAGCTTTGCCACGCAGCAGGAGATGCTTGCTTTTATGCAGGAAAACGGCCTGCCGGTCAGTCCCTTTGCGGGCTGGGCGGATACGCTGGAGGATGCGCTTGCGCTTGTGCATAAGATTGAAGAAGAAAGAGACGATCTCGATTTCCTCATCGACGGTGCGACCATCAAGCTCACCGACATGCGTACCCGCGAGGTGCTGGGCACGACGGATAAGTTCCCGCGCTGGGCGATTGCCTTTAAGTTCGCCGCGCAGGAAACGGTCACAAAGCTCGAAGAGATATCCTGGGAGCTGGGCAGAACTGGCAAGCTCACGCCGCTGGCGCATCTTGCGCCGGTGGACATCTGCGGCGTGACGGTGAAGCGTGCGACGCTCAACAACTACGGCGACATCTGCCGCAAGCGCGTGCGTGTGGGCAGCGACGTATGGGTCCGCCGCTCTAATGATGTGATCCCGGAGATTATGGGCGTTGTATGGACTGGCGAGGGTGAAGCGCCGGAAACCGACATCCTGCCGCCGGATTGCTGCCCCGCATGCGGCGGAGAGCTTACGCAGCGCGGCGCGCATATCTTCTGTTTAAACCGCCAGACCTGCCGTCCGCAGGCGATTGCGCGCATGGCGCATTTCGCCTCGCGTCAGGGCATGGATATCGAAGCCTTCAGCGAGAAGACAGCGGAACTCTTTTATGACAATCTTGGCGTGCGCTCCGCTGCGGATCTGTATGCCCTGAACAAGGCGAGCATGGTCGTCCTCAAGGGCTTTGGCGCAAAGAAGGCGGACAAGCTTCTTGCTGAGCTTGAGAAGAGCAAATCGTGCGAACTCGACGCATTCCTTTTCGCCATTGGCATTCCGAATATCGGCAAGAAGACTGCGCGCGATCTGATGGAGCACTTTGGCTCTCTGGATGCGCTGATGCAGGCGAGCGAAGAGGAGCTTGTCGGCCTTGAGGATGTGGGCGCGATTGTCGCCAGCTCTATCACCGAGTTCTTTGCGGATGAAGAAAACCTCGCGTTTGTCAGGAGATTGCTTGCAGCGGGCGTTTCTCCGCAGATCCACAAGGAAGAGCAGGCGGGCGAACGCTTTGCCGGTATGACATTTGTACTCACAGGTACGCTGCCGACTCTGTCCCGCGCGCAGGCGGAGGAGATTATCCGCAGGAACGGCGGCAAGGCGGCGGGCAGCGTGTCCAAGAAGACCAGCGTCGTGCTCGCCGGGGAAAGCGCAGGCAGCAAGCTGGAGAAGGCGAAAAAGCTCGGCGTTCGCATTATGGACGAAAGCGAGTTCCTTGCGCTGGTTTCCGGTGAATCTGAAAATGAAGCGCTGCAGGAAGAGCACGAAAAGCCGCAGGAGCCCGAGCAGCTGAGTCTGCTGGATCTGTAACCACAAATTCCTGCGTTTGATGATCTTATCCCTTTCCAATTTCCGCCTTCGGTGGTATAATTATATGATGATCTGTATACCAAAGGAGTGTATCTTGCGATGAAGAGCATGACCGGCTACGGCCGATGCCATATTGAAGAGGATGGCCGCGAGATGACCGTGGAGGTCAAGAGCGTCAACCATCGTTTTCTGGATATTTCCTACAGGCTCTCGCGCACGCTGTCCTTTCTGGACGACGCGGTGCGCAAGAGCGTGAGCGCGCGTCTTGCACGCGGCCATGTGGACGTGTTCGTCAGCTATGCGAACCATCGCCAGGATGCCAAGGAGGTTCGCGTGGATACCGCACTGGCTGCGGCGTATAAGGATGCGCTCTGCCAGCTGGCCGCGGCCGTGGGCAAGGAAAGCGCCGATGTGCCGCTGACGGATTATGCGCGCCTGCCGGATGTGCTCACCGTGCAGGAAAAGGAAGAGGATCAGCAGGCCGTTCGCGAGCTGTTTGAACGCGCGCTTCACGAAGCGCTGGATAACCTGATTCTCATGCGCGAGCAGGAAGGCGAGCGCATGCGCGCGGACATCCTGGAAGAGATCGCCAACATCGAATCCATCCGGGGTCGCGTGTCCGAGCGTGCGCCGCTTGTCGTCGCGGAATATCGCGATAAGCTGCATCAGCGTATCGCGGCGCTCACCGAGGGCGAAATCGACGAGGCGCGCCTGATCACCGAGGTCGCCATCTTTGCCGATCGCGCGGCGATTGATGAAGAGCTGGTTCGCCTGCTCAGCCATATCGCGGCCATCCGCGAGACGGTTGAACTGGCCGAGCCTGTGGGCCGCAAGCTCGATTTCCTCGTGCAGGAGCTTAACCGTGAAGTGAATACCATCGGCTCCAAGGCTTCCGATACGATGATCGCCCAGGCAGTCGTCTCTGCCAAGGGCGAAATCGAGAAGCTGCGCGAGCAGGTGCAGAACGTGGAGTAACCGCCGGGCTGCTGCCCGGACCCGCCTGAGGGATCAATCCCTCAGACTCCCTTCTTCCGCTTCGCGGCGGTTTAAAGCAGGATAATCATAAACAACCGCTGCGCGTATGCGCAGCGTAGACGGGGTCTGGGGATGAAATCCCCAGGCGGAGTTTGAGGCGGCAGCCTCAACGTACCCCAACGGAGGAACTATGGATATCAAGCTCATCAACGTCGGCTACGGAAACTTCATTTCCTCCAGCCGCATCATTGCGATCATCGGCCCGGAATCTGCGCCGGTCAAGCGCATCATTCAGGAAGCGAAGGAAGAGCGCCGCCTGATCGACGCGACCTACGGCCGCCGCACGCGTGCGGTGATCATCTCCGACAGCGACCACGTGATTCTCTCGGCCGTGCAGCCGGAGACGATCGCGCATCGCTTCGACGTGAAGGACAATACCACGATTGTGGAGGAGGAAGAAACCTGATGGAGGCACAAAAGAGGGGAACGCTGTTTGTCTTCTCCGGCCCGTCCGGCGTGGGCAAGGGTACGCTCAACGCGAAACTCTTTGAGGAATTCGGCGAGCAGATGGCGTTTTCCGTTTCAGCGACGACGCGTGCAGCGCGCGAGGGTGAGATCGACGGAAAGCACTACTTTTTCATCAGCAGGCAGGAGTTTGAAAACCGCATCGCGAATAATGATTTCTTGGAGTATGCGCAGTTTGCGGGCAACTGCTACGGCACGCCGAAGTCTTACGTCATGAGCCTGCTGGAGCAGGGCAAGAATGTTCTGCTTGAGATCGAGGTTCAGGGTGCGATGCAGGTGATGGAGCGCATGCCCGACTGCGTGAGCATCTTCGTGCTTCCGCCGAGCTTTGAGGAGCTGGAGCGCCGTCTGCGCGGACGCGGCACGGAGACGGAGGAAAAGATTGTAAAGCGGCTTGAAACCGCGCGCGGCGAGCTTGCTTATGCGGACAAGTATAAGCATCGCATCGTCAACGGCGGCGATCTGGAGGCCGCCTATCAGGAGCTGCGCAGCATCTACCTGAGGGAAACGAACCAGTAAGTTCATTCAGTATGTAAACTCATTCGGAAATGGAAGCGGGTACAGCCCGCAAGGAGGATTTTAAATATGTCTATGACCAATCCCAACATTCTGCAGCTTCTGGAAAAGGCGGACTGCCGCTACACGCTGGTCGTTGAGGTTTCCAAGCGTGCGCGTCAGCTGATGGATGGCATTCCGCCGCTGATCGACGCCAAGGACAAGGAGAACATGCCCGTCTCCATCGCGGTGGATGAGGTCAATCGCGGCCTGATCACCTACGAGCGCAGCGCCGACATCGATGTCAAGTAATCAAAAGAAAACATGCATTGTCCTCGGTGTCACCGGGGGCATTGCTGCATATAAGGCCTGTGAGCTGCTTCGCCTGCTGCAAAAGCGGGGCATGGACGTGTATGTGGTGATGACGAAGCATGCGACGCAGTTTGTCGCGCCGCTGACGTTTGAAACGCTTTCCGGCCATCCCGTCGCGGTCGATACGTTTGAGCGTCCGGCGACATGGGAGGTTGAGCATATCGCGCTGGCCAAGCGCGCGGATCTGTTCCTGATTGCTCCGGCTACGGCGAATATCATCGGCAAGATGGCAAATGGTATTGCCGACGATAT